>JBHYFA010000172.1:0-2139 GCA_051859825.1 Schleiferiaceae bacterium | reverse complement strand
ATTCCGCTGCCTACGGTAGAAGATGTTATGCAAAATAATTGGAGTGGCGCCGAACAAAGCACAGAGGAATGGGAACGACAAGGGGATGTTCTTCAAAAGCAATCAGCTTTGTTACGGGTTGAGAACCTTCATTTTTCGTACGGATCAAAAAAAATAATCAACGGATTAGGCTTCGATTTATTTCCGGGGGAGAGTTTGGGCTTTGTGGGACCTTCCGGCTGTGGAAAATCGACCTTAAGCAGGGTGGTTGCGGGTTTAGAAAGAGCGTATTCTGGAGATATTTCTTTGTTTGAAAATGATAGGCCCATTGATCTGAGCAGTAAAAATGCTGTTTGGAGGGGCTCTAGAATCCAGATGATTTTTCAAGATGCCTTGGCGGCGCTCAATCCCAATGCAAGAATTGGTAATATGCTCGATGAGGTGCGGAGGCATTTTTTTTCTCAGGAAACGAAGGAAGAACGCACTGAGAAGATTGAACGTGTTTTCACGGAAATGCAGCTTCCATTGGAGGGTTTAGAGCGCTACCCACATTCATTTTCTGGTGGTCAACGTCAGCGCATCTGCATTGCGCGAGCATTACTCGCCGAGCCAAAGATTCTGATTTGTGACGAGAGCGTTGCCGCCTTGGACGTATCAGTGCAAGCGCATATTCTTAACCTTTTAAATAAAATTCGCGAGGAGAAGAAAATGTCCTTTCTCTTTATTTCCCACGACCCCAATGTGGTTTCGTACTTTTGTCATCGAATATTATTTATGGATCAAGGCCGGATTGTTAGCTCCAATTCGAAATAAAAAATAAAGATCATGAACAACCATAAATGCACCCTCATTTTAGGTGCTTCTTCCAACAGAGACCGCTATTCGTATTTAGCGGCACACATGCTAAAAGATGCGGGCATTCCATTTATGGCTATTGGAAACAGAGAAGGTGAAGTAGCTGGAGAAAAAATCATCACAGAATTTCCGAAGCAGGGAGAAATACACACGATTACCCTCTATTTAGGAGCGCCGCGTCAAAAGCAGTATTACGATGACATCTTACAATTGGAGCCGAAACGCATCATCTTCAATCCGGGAACAATCAATCCGGAATTACAAACTCTAGCGGAGAAAGCCGGGATACTATGCGAAAATGCGTGTACACTGGTGATGTTGCGCACGGGGCAGTATTAGCGTAATACTTTTTGCAAATTTACTTTTATATAATGTTCTTGCTGTACCGAAATTTACAACCCAAAAACATTAAGAATGAGTCGGTATTATAAATACTGCGAGTAAAGCAAGGATTGAAATTTTTGTTAGTTTTTTTCCTGACTTCCGGATAATTTTCCGCCCATGTTTTTAACTATAGATAAATCAGAATATTACTAATTTGTTTTGGCTGATTTGGGTGACCCGTTTTATTTTTGATGAATGTTTGTTCGCAAGAAGAAAAATAAAAGTGGTAGTGTTAGCATTCAGATTATTAAAAAGATAGATCGGAAGAATAAGGTCATAAAATCAATTGGATGTTCAAAAGATCCACATGAGATAGATAGGTTGTATCAGAAAGGCTTATACGAACTTCCAAGACTGTTTGGGGCTACACTTTTTGATCAGGTTATAGAGCCCAAAGTTGAAGAGTTATGTAATGATGACATTAATGTAGTTGGCCCTCAACTTGTTTTTGGTAAAATTTTCAATCACATTGGATTTAATGCCATTAATGATTCCTTGTTCAAAGATTTATGTATATCGAGAATTACGCATCCGGGTAGCAAGCTTCAACTTTCAAAATATTTGCAACAGAATAACCGCAAAGAGGTGTCTGTTGATAGGATATACTACTTTATGGATCGCATCAATTCAAAATACAAAAATGATATTGAGAATATTAGCTTTAAATACACTAAAAAAATACTAGGCGGTAATGTAGGAGTTGTCTTTTACGATATGGCAACGATATATTTTGAAAGTGATAAAGGAGATGAGTTTCGACAGTCAGGCTTTTCTAAGGAAGGGAAACATCAACACCCACAAATTTATCTTGGTTTGTTAGTTGGAAAAAATGGTTATCCCATAGGATATGACATTTTTGAAGGGGGTATATACGAAGGGCACACTCTAATACCTGTTTTGGAGCGGATAGAAGAGCGATTT
>JBHYFA010000171.1:0-2142 GCA_051859825.1 Schleiferiaceae bacterium | reverse complement strand
GTTTTTACATCTCTGCCAAACAATGTAGCAATTTGATTTCTATTCAACCAAACCGTATCCTCATCAAGTCTTACTTCAATATGTTCAGCTAATTCACCGGATTGATAGAGTATGATTTCGTTTTTCATTGAAAATAAAATTTTACACAAATGTAATACTATTCTGTATTTTTTACAATGTTTTTTTATGAATAATGTTAGCTTTCACAAGAAAAAAATACGCGAATTGCAAATTGCTGTCGCATTTTGTGGTATGCGATAAGGTAGGGGAAAGAATATTCCAAGTGGTGTGGAGATGTTACAAAACAGTTTTGGCGTCTTGCATGCAAGGCTCCTAATTTTCACTGAATCTCTATGGTAAAGAATAGGATATTTTTGAGGATGTAATCTTTTGCGCAAACTCTAACATGATCGCGAAGTAATAACTCTCCTCAGTATGTTTATTCCATTGAGCCTTTTTTCCCAAACCTTTATTTTCACCAAACAATGAATTTGAAGCTTTTATAAATTCACAGGTGAAAACAGCAATTACACCATCAGCCGATTCCTTTATTGAAACATCTATTCTATGAATGTTACTTGAGATATTTCTGTTTCTATTTAAATCAAAGTCGGTTCCTAATACAAGCTTATCCTCAAGATTAACCGAAACCCTATACCCTTCTTCTAAAAATTTATGGAGAATTACATTATACAATTCAATGGCGGATAAGTTTGAATTTACCAATATAATTTGATGGGAATCAGGAGGAATATCATTGAGCGTTTCTTGAGGCACATTCACAAACATACCTATAATCCCGGGAATAGGGTTACTGGAACCACAACTTACAAGCTGGCTTGCAAAAAGAAAGAGAAAACACCGAAAAATAAATTTTTGAAGAATTAAAGGGCAGGAAGGTTTTAGGTGCATAGAGAAATTTTTCACAAATTTAGGTCATAAAAACATCATTCAGTAAATACATCCATTACAAAATCAATCCTCTTCTTCCAGAAAAAAAAACCAACAGCTTATAAAAAACTCCGAAAAGGGTTGTACATCTTTAAAAATAATACCCTGTTTGTTATTAGCTAATTTTCTTGGTATTTCACAATGTCGATGTTATCGATATTCCGAACCTAACGGAGCAGGTAAGCTAAGTGAGATATCAACAATACCACCAGCTTTTTTTGAGCGCCTGCCGCCACGAGCCCTTTCTAAAAGACAACCAAATCATGGGGCGGCACCAGGCTTTCCGCTTGTAGTCCCATCCCCGTCTCGCGCTCCACATCAGCGGTGCAGGAGCTTCCTGCGGTCGCTCTGCCCCGCTGTGTTCCGCAGCTTCGCGTGGCCGGGAGCTACCGCTGCAATCCCTGGCGCAGGGCGTTAGGGAGGGTAAGCACCTTTTCTGTACCGATATGCCGTACCTAACGGCACGGGAAGACTCTACGGGCACAAACCAACCCTCAAAACTCCTAATCAGAAAGACGCACTGCCGTGCCGTCTCTACAAATCAAACCGCCGAACTCCCCAGCTTCCAAACCCCCAAACCAAAATGTCAACTTTAGGTTTCATCCAATTTACCCAGTACCTCCCCTACCATGCTGTCCATGCGCGAAAACGCAAACCACTTCTTGCCCAAGTCTTTCAAAGACGCGCCCAAGTGATAGAGTTCCTTTCGATCGATGATTAAGAAGCGGTCGTGACTTGCTCTAAACGGATGCACAGCAAACGTACCGTTGTATTGTTCATTGGCTTTTTTTAGGTCGAGCCTCAATTGCTTACCAATCGTTTTGGTAAACAATACAACCTTCACTTGATCGGCTTTTTTCGCCAAATGGGTCATTGTGCTCTCGTCGATATAGTTGTCAATGAGGATGATTTCGTTTCTCGCTTTTTAATCAACCCGGAAGCAAACGCATAAGCATCGAACATTTGTCCGTCGAAAAAGATGCCTTGTGTGGGTTCGGGGTTGCCTGCTTCTAAGGCTTTAAAAATTTGCTCTAACTTCTCGTCTGTTTTAAGTTGTTTGAGTTCCACTTGGTCGAGGCGCTGAAATACAGAAGCGTTGTTTATAAAGAAATTTCGCATGGCAATGAAAGCTTGCATGATTTGGATACTGGCAAGAACAGCTCTTTCTGTATTTAGAACAGCGGAAAGCAT
>JBHYFA010000170.1:0-2216 GCA_051859825.1 Schleiferiaceae bacterium | reverse complement strand
CAAAGCACACAGGGGTTAGAAAATTACTCCACATATTGTCAACCACGAAAGGCACAAAAGACACGAAAATGTTGCTTCGCAACGGTTGGAGCGTGAATATGGAACTTTGAAGGGGTACGCAATCTATTTTTCGTGCTTTTCGAGTGTTTCGTGGTTCAAGAAAAATTAAGTTGTTACACAAAGCACACAGGGGTTAGAAAATTACTCCACATATTGTCAACCACGAAAGGCACAAAAGACACGAAAATGTTGCTTCGCAACGGTTGGAGCGTGAATATGGAACTTTGAAGTGGTACGCAATCTATTTTTCGTGTTTTTCGAGTGTTTCGTGGTTCAGGAAAAATTAAGTTGTTACACAAAATGCACAGAGAAGCCACAAAGTAGTAGATTATACGTTGCTAATCTTTGTGAGCCTTTGTGCATTCTTCGTGCTCCTTTGTGTAATAGCTATTAAGCTTCACATGATAGTCCAAATACTTGGCAGTACTAAAGTCTTAGAATCGTAGTTCAAGAAATTCATCAGTTCCAAAAAAATGACACGAGACACCCAAATCCTAAAATCAAACTCAATGTTTTTAGGGATTTTGGGTGATCAAGACAAAAGACCGCACATAACAAGAGTAACAAAATCTTTTTTGCTTTAGAAAGTTTCCAAACAACTACAATTACTTCTTTTTCCCATTGCGTTTTGGTAGCAAACTCAAGCTATTGGTATTTTCCAGCCAAATCCCCAAGCCGTATGCATCATCTAATAAAGGTATAGCACGCAGCGCCATTGCATCTTTTTTCTTAAGCTCTTCTTCGGTATTGGAGTAGATGTAGCCTTTTAAATGATAGTCTTTCCAAATGAGATAAAGCTTTTCGGCCAGGTCTCTTCCGTGGTAGGTTTCTACTTTTTCTTTTTCGCCAATGAGCGCCCACCTCAGATGTTGTTCACACGCCCGCTGCCCTTCAAGTTTTTCGTTGAGATACTGCACAGCTTTTCCAGCAATAAACGGCGATGAAACCCAGAGAAGCACTTCTTCACCTTCCTGCGACTTCCCACTTCGGTATTTTCCATCTTTAATGTAAATGCCGATTTTCTGTTTGAACAAAGGTTGCTGACCAACAAATACGGGTTTGAGATTTTGAAAATCAGTGTAGGATTTCCACAACGCTTGCCATTTTGAAGGGAAATGCTCGGTAGCTGATTCATTGGCCATTGCTTGAAAACGTAGGTTTTCAGAAGTATCTGATAAGAACCGCCGGGTGATGTTTTCCTTGGCTTGATGAAGCGGACAGAGGTAAATACATTTTCCGTCTCGATCAAAAACGTAGTACACACCGTGACGGGTGGTCACATTTCTCAGGAGATTTCGCAGTGTTTTGCCCAGCTGCTCCTTGGGTTTATTGGTGTACATTGAACGAATTCCGAATAGCTTTTTTTTCTCGTCTTTTTGTATGAGAATTTCAAAAAGTTCAAGGGTGAGACGCGCATCTCCCTCCGCTCGGTGCTTGGCGGTATTCACGATGTTGAGCTCCTTACTTATCGAGGAAAGTCCGTAGGCGGGTAAACCGGGAATGAGTCCTTCCGCTAGAAAAAGCGTATCGAGAGTCTCACGCTCGTAAGGGTAACCCAATTCGTCGAATTCCTGACGAAGCATGCGGTAGTCAAAGGCGATGTTGTGACCAATGAGCACGGCATTTTCCGTGATTTCGACCACTCTTTTTGCAACCTCATGAAAGCGCGGTGCACGGGTTACCATTGCGTTGGTAATGCCCGTCATTTTTTGAACAAATGGCTGAATGGGTTTTTTAGGATTGATTAGGGTGATAATCTGATCTATCACTTTTTCTCCGTCAAATAAAAAGATGGCCAAATCGATAATTTTTTCTTCACCTACTTGGCCTCCAGTAGTCTCGGTGTCTATGATTGCAAACATGCTGCAAAGATACAGCTAGGTCTATGTCAATCTAATAAAATCGGAGTTTTTGAAACAAAAAATACATTTTGTATCAACATCTAAGAATCTCATAAAACATGCGCAGTATCACAATTTCATCCTGCGTTTGTATTGTACTTTTGTGGTCTTGTAATTAACACGGTTTCCAGATAATGAATTTTCGGAAAGATTGGTGGAAAATATTGGGTATTCTGCTCGTTGGTTATACCATCGTTGCGGGCTTGTTGGGCACGGTGCCTCGTTTGCCTATACTCAACGAAACCATCAGGAACT
>JBHYFA010000169.1:0-2250 GCA_051859825.1 Schleiferiaceae bacterium | reverse complement strand
CCATCGAGATTGTGAATGGGAAAATATACGATTATCCAGCTTCCTACTCCAAGTTTTTGATTTTACGCGAGGAGAGGGTACAGCAGCAAATCAATGCTAAGAAGAATCAGGAAAAGGAAATCAAAGAAACCCAGCAGCTGATTGATCGCTTTCGAGCGAAGGCCAGTAAAGCTTCCTTTGCTCAGAGTTTGATGAAAAAGCTCGACCGCATGGACACCATTGAGGTGGATGAGTTGGAAACCGCGAAAATATCCTTTCGCTTCCCACCGGCAGAAGCCTCAGGAAAAGTAGTATTGAAGGCAGAGAATCTCTCTAAATCCTACGGTGAAAAACGCGTGCTCCGAGGCGTGGATATGGAAATTGAACGTGGACAGCGCGTGGCGTTTTTGGGACAAAACGGACAAGGAAAAACAACCCTTGTCAAGCTCCTCATGCAGGAAATTCAGGGCGAGGGAAAGATAGAGTGGGGGCACAATGTGAAAGTCGGATACTACGCTCAAGAGCAGGCCTCGTGGTTGGATGGCGATAAAACGGTTTTGCAAACCATTGAAGATGAAGCTCCCGACGAAATTCGTCCGCGCGTACGTAGCTTGCTCGGTGCCTTTATGTTTTCCGGAGAGGACGTAACCAAAAAGGTGAAGGTGCTTTCGGGTGGTGAAAAAGGTCGTTTGGCCTTGTGTAAGTTGTTGCTCAAGCCCGTGAATGTTTTGCTTATGGATGAGCCTACCAACCACCTTGATTTACGTTCAAAGGATGTGTTGAAACAGGCTTTGCGTGATTTTCAGGGAACGGTCATTCTCGTAAGTCACGACCGGGATTTCCTCGACGGACTCACCGATGTCGCTTTTGAATTCCGCGAGGGTAAAGTCAAGCAGCATTTGGGTGATATTCAGTATTTCTTGGAAACCAAAAAGATGGAGAGTTTCCGTGAATACGAACAGCGTAAGGAGGAAAAAGACAAGAAGAAAGAGCTTCAAGTAAAAGACCAGCAAGATTCACGCAAGCAGCGCAGCGAGGAAAAAGCTGAACGTCAGCGCCTACGTAAATTGGAAAAGGTGGAAGAGCAAATAGCGGCCTTAGAAGCCGAGATTGCCGATATGGACGAGAAATTACAAAATCCCGAAACCTACAAGCAATACATCGACGATGCGGATTTCTATGCAAACTACGAATCCAAGAAGAAGGAGTTGGAGAATTGTATGGAATCTTGGGCGGAATTAGCGGGCTAAGGCGCGAAGGGTCGCGCCTCGTGCCTTATGCAATTTCCCGTAATTTTTCTGCGAGAAAATCGGCAGGAACTACGCCAGATTGTCTCCATTTAATTTCCCCTTTGTGCATGATTACCAAGGTAGGTACACCCTGCACGCGGAAGGCTTGGGCAGCAGCGGGATTTTGATCTACGTCGATTTTGATGATATGCGCCATACTACCAATTTGGGTTTTCAAATCGTCGAGGATGGGCATCATCATTTTACATGGACCGCACCATGTGGCGAAAAAATCAATCAATACCGGAGTATCACCTTCGATCATTTCGCGAAAGCTGGGTTTGGTTTGGGTGCTCATACGGTAGCGCTTTTTAATGCGTTTACTTCCATCCATCCGCCGCCATTATAGGCATCTTCAAAACCGTTGGCGTTGAGGTAGTGGGTAACTTGGCCGCTGCGATTGCCACTGGCACAGCAAAGGATAAGAGGGCGGGGGAGAGCTTTTACTTCCTCAATGCGTTGAAGGAATTCGTGCATGGGGATGTTGATCGATCCGGCTACGTGTCCTCCTTGGTATTCACCGGGTGTGCGAACGTCGATGATGCTCGCTCCGGCGTTAATCATTTCCTGAATGTTGTTCATGACTTTGTTTTTTGTTATTAGGAAAAGCGTCTGCGAGTAACCAACCCATCAATCCACCATAGAGGGTGCTGTTGATAGGACTTGCCGTGATGGAGCAACTACCAGAGTTGCAACCAATGAAATAGTAATAGGCGTATCCAGCCAGCATTCCCAAACCAATGCTAATGAGGAGTCGAGGGGTGAGAAACTTTCGCATAACGAGGGTTAATTTTTTACTTCAGGAGTTTTCAAACATATTTCTCCGCTCATGAAGTAAATTTCTGCTGCAAAGGTACACGCGTCATTTATTTTCAAGCGGTGATGAAAATCACAATGATATGTTTATAGCATAACGAAGCTACAAATCTATTTAGTGTCTGTCTATAAAGTCCGATAGCTTCGTTATGCTCAATTGAAAATC
>JBHYFA010000168.1:0-2270 GCA_051859825.1 Schleiferiaceae bacterium | reverse complement strand
TTAGAACTATCGGGGCTTTTTTAGTGGGGCGTTTCGTCTACTCGGATGAATGTTACCACCAGCGCTTCTCTTTTTTAACTTGCAAATATAATTTTCTGACTATAATAAATGAGTTATTGTCAGTATTCTGATACACAATTTTGTTTAGTCACTAGCCTAGCATTCATTTAAATACGTTCCTTACAAATTTGAAATATGTATAAATTCTATAATATTTAGAACTAAATGTGCCGTAAAAGCCCAAATCAGATTCCCTCTTTTGATGGCAACAACTGCTAGAGGCACACCGACAAAAAGTCCTGTTAACAGGATGTACCAAAATCCACCGAGCCAGTGCATCAAACCAAACATAGCTGATGTAATTACTACGGTTTTTATTTTGCTATATTTCTTCAAAAATACGGTCAATGCAAAATTCCTATACAGGCTTTCTTCCACAAAAGGAGCCAATATGACATTGGCTATGAAAAATGCCATGGTATGCTTGCCTAATGATGTCATAGTCTCTCCGGCAGGTACATAATCGCCAACATGCAGCTGTAAAAAATGCTGCATTGGTGCTAAAAAGTAAATATAAGTTATTGCAATGACTAATCCTGTTACAATACCTCCAATAGTATCTATTGGTATTTTACTTTTATTTGTTTGCCAGCCATTCTTAAAAATGTTAAAACCATATTTTCGTGTTGATACCAGTAAATAGACTAATATCGTTAACTGAGCCATCAAAAGGATAATAGGGATATTTGAATTCATACGCTCAGGAATAGCTGATTCATCCAATCCTATTATTGCATAACAAGCAATCAGCACGAATATGATAATCAGAAACCATATGGGTGCTAAAATGAGGTTCCGCCAAACTGTTCTCAGTGTAGTCATATTGAAAGCTTATTTTATGTCAATGGATTTATTTGATAACAGACTGATAATTGTAAAGCTTAAAGGCATGAAGTGCTATCCATAAGAAATATAGTGAAAACACTATTCTCTGGCCTACTCCCGGTATGTCAGTAAAGACAAAGGGCCAAGCACCAAAAATTATCGTTAGCCATGTCAATGTTAAAGAAAGTAAAATTACAGATTTCCAATAGTTGCTTTCTCTCATCAGTTTGGGATAGGTAAACGCACCAATGAGGAAAAAAATGTAACTTCCAAAACTCCCAACAGTATGAAGTATCATGGTTGAAGAAGTCCTGTCATCAAAATCACCGGGGAAAATTCCTGAAATGGCCATGAACAAGCCACTTAAAAAAATGCCTATGAGGGGCATTCTGCTACTGGTCTTTTGAGCCATGCTTCGATAAAGCCCTATCGAAAAAATGGATATCAATACCCCCGGAAGAATGTAGCCAAAAACATTAAAATACCACTTATTTGGTGCGTCTAGCGAACCCAGTTCGCTGATTGCTTTGGTTAAAAAACTGTATTCCGGTCTTTGGGCAGACATAATCATATAAGTCAGTCCTAAAATTAAAGGTGCTGATAAACCGATTATCCCAAATCTTTTGTTTTTCATCGTCTTTTTTGAATTAAAAATAAAAACGATGCAAAATTCTGATTTTCTCAAATGACTATAATTACCATATGGTAAAAAATCATTTTTCCCTTCTTATTCTACTTAAACTTTGAGGTGTAATGCCAAGATATGATGCTATATGAAATTGTGAAATACGGTTTTGAATGTTTGGAAACTGACTTAATAATACTTCATATCGTTGCTTTGCAGTTTTGGTGAGTAAGTCTATTTGCTGCAATTGTTTATCAATAAATGAAGCTTCAGCAGCTACCATTCTAATGACGCTTCCTAGAGGTGTTTGTGTAATCTTGTGGTAGCTCTCCTTCGACATTCTGAGCATTTTACAATTCTCAAGAGCTCTTAATTGTAATGGGGTTGATTCATGTGTCAGTATAGACATATAATCTGAACAAAAATGCCCTTCAAAAGCAAAATCTAAACAGACAAAATTATTTTCTTTCCATAAAAATAGACCCACACTTCCTTCAATTATAAAATAGAAGTATCGTTCAGTAGTATTCTGTTCTTTAATTACTTCTTCTTTATTGAAAGAGACAACAGAACAATGATGAACATACTCTTCCCACGCTTCAGTGCGAGTTTGATAGTATTTATCAAATGACGATTTTAAAAATTGAATGTATTGTTTGTTGTCATTCATATAGGTTTTTATTTGTCATTTTTTTGCATTGGTGGTAACGTTTTGCGTGTATGTGCAGTAGCGGATTAGAAGCACTTTCCTGTCCGTTTA
>JBHYFA010000167.1:0-2336 GCA_051859825.1 Schleiferiaceae bacterium | reverse complement strand
TATCGGCACAACAATCGTGAGCACCTTTGAAAATATAACAATTAGCGAACAAACGCGGCTGACGTATGCCGGTGCGAGGTATTACCCGGCGAGGGTAGGGAAGTGGTTGAGTGTGGATCCGTTGGCGCATGAGTTTCTGATTTGCGCGCCATATAAATATGTGATTAATAACTCCATTTGCACGGAAGCTATGGAAGCTGCTAGGACATCAGAAACATTCAATAATCAACAAATTTCTCGTAGAAATACTCCATTAATGGCAACAACTCCATTTAGCTTAATGCTGTATTTGGAAAATCAAATAAATAATAATAACGACAACATTATTCGTCCAGAATCTCAATAAGTTTCATGAGTAAAATAGTTAATCTTATAGCAGTTTTTCTTTGGATTTACCTTGCGTATAGGTCAGTGTATTCTTATATTAATATTTTGGTGTCAAAAACATATCAAGCTTTAAGTAATGATGATTATCAGGACATAGAATTTACGTTGTTACTTGGAGGTTTGACAGCAATCTATTCAATCGTTGTTTTGTTTGTCAATTACAAATATCATAAGGTTAAATAATAGTATCCTTGCTCCTCAAAAAGCAGTCTTGCATGAATGCTTTTAGAGCTTCTAGCTGTTCATTGTTTTTTGGGTGAGCGATAAGGATATTTGGTTCTTTCATAACTGACGAAGCTATATTTTTGACAACATACAGAATTTTGCCCGTACCATACTTCGTTATCTCACTTAATTCACACACTATTCTAAGGTTTCATATGTAAATAATTGTTTCTTAAGTTGTCATATGGAAAGTCCTAATCAATTTTCATTGGATTGGAGTTTGTGAAGGCTACTACATGGACATTTCATATTAATTTTTTCGCCTCTTTTCTAAACGGGGGCTATGGTGTCAACATTAAAGCTCATTGAGAAACTCGCTTTAAGGTTTTGCCTTTTTCTTTGACGCTTTTATTTTCAAAGTCGAAGCACAAAAAAATCCGGTAAACATGTCGTCGCATCATTTACCGGATTTTTCGTTTTTTCTATGTAATAGGCTATTGCTCTTGCCCGTCCATAAAGGCCTTCATCACGGCGTCGCTTACGCCCACGGAAGAAAACCCTCCGTCGTGGAAAAGATTCTGCATGGTGACCTTGCGGGTGAGGTCGCTGAATAAACTGATAACGTATGATGCGCAGTCGTCGGCGGTGGCATTGCCAAGTGGTGATAATTTATCGGCGTAGGAAATAAATCCGTCGAAGCCTTTTACCCCGCTGCCCGCCGTAGTAGGGGTAGGACTCTGCGAAATGGTGTTTACACGCACTTTCTTCTTCACTCCGTAATGGTACCCAAAGCTGCGTGCGATAGATTCCAAGTAGGCTTTGTTGTCGGCCATATCATTGTAATCAGGGAAGGTGCGCTGAGCCGCCATGTAGGTGAGGGCTACCACGCTTCCCCACTCGGCCATGGCGTCGAGCTTGTAGGCCGTTTGCAAGGTTTTGTGAAAGGAAACGGCGGAAACATCCCAGCCTTTTTCTAACCAGTCGTAATTCAAATCGGTGTAGTGCTTGCCCTTGCGCACGTTTACCGACATTCCTATAGAGTGCAATACAAAGTCGAGGGGCTTACCCAAAATCTCCAAGGCTTTGGTAAAAAGATTTTCTAAATCTTCTACTGAGGTGGCGTCTGCCGGAATAATTTCCGATCCGGTTTTCTCCGCAAGCTGGTTGATGGCTCCCATTCTCATGGCCACTGGCGCGTTGGTCAACACAAATTTTGCTCCGTGAGCGTGCGCTTGCTCGGCAACTTTCCACGCAATTGAATTTTCGTCGAGGGCTCCAAAAATTATCCCTACTTTTCCTGCTAATAATGTACTCATGGTGATTTTTTATTTGGGGTAAATATACGTTTAAGATTCAAACCCTAATAGCTCTTTGGCGTTTTCGCGTGCGGCTGCACTGAGTTGGTCGCCGCTGAGCATGCGGGCTATTTCGTCGATGCGCTCCTGGGGTTGTAAAACTTCCAAGGTGGTTCTTGTACGTCCCTCTTTTAGCGACTTAAATACTTTCCAATGGGTGTGGCCTCCTGCAGCAATTTGCGGTAAATGACTGATGGCAATAAGCTGCACATCCTTGCCCATGCTCTTCAGCAACATGGCCACCCGGGCTGCGGTTTCCCCTCCAATTCCGGTATCGATTTCGTCGAAAATGAGGGTGGGTAAACTCTGGGTTTGCGCCAAAGCATACTTGATGGCCAGCATGATGCGCGACTTTTCCCCTCCAGAAGCAACTTTTTGTATGGGGCGCATTTCTTGTCCGGTATTAGCGGAAAATAAAAACTGTGGTTT
>JBHYFA010000166.1:0-2366 GCA_051859825.1 Schleiferiaceae bacterium | reverse complement strand
CGACTTTGGCAAGGATTGCTTCACGAGGCATTTATATTTGAAATCCAACGAATTGCCGCAAGCATAGGACACATCTTACTACTCGTAGTTTTTCTTTTTCTCATTGCCTACGGAGTATTGAAATTATTTTCTTGGCTCAAAGAGCGCACTTGGGAATCATGGCTCCGACTTAGTCCCTTGGTTTTGTTGATTGGTTTTTTCGGATTGAGTATGTTATCGTACTGGGTGTATTTCCATGAAACTGCGGTTAGATATTTTGCCATGCTCTATCCATTGGGGGTTTTATCAGTGCTTTATTTGAGAATCGAAAAAGGAAAAAAAGTCGTGTATTCGGTATTGACCGCTGCGGTAGTTTTCGGCGCAGTTGATGCGGGGTATTTGCTCTTTACGAGTAATGTAGTTATGCCCGAAGACCGCATGAGCGTAATAGATGCGCGGAATTTTCCTGTAGAAGAAAACGCCGTGTATTTTGGCAACTACTGGAGTGTGTATATGCCCGGAATGTTTCACGCACACAAGGCTCATTTTTTTGAAGAAGAAGGGGGTTCAGTACGCAATCAGCACCAACGAAAGCAGGTGCTGCATTCCGGAAAACGTTTTTTTGTAATACGCAATGATTGGCTGGATGACTTTCCGGAGAAGCTCAATCAATTTGGTCACGATTTTCAATTGGTTGGTGAAGCACAGATGCACGGCAAATGGGAGTATGCAGAATATGCCATTTTAGAATAAGTTGGGCTCAGAAAACAGTTGTACATTTACGCCTCTATAAAAAACAGCATGATCAGCAGGATATTTAAGTGGGTATTAAACGTTATTCCGCGTCCGTGGCTCATCCGATTGAGCTATCCCGCAAAGGCAGTTCTTCCCCTCCTTTTGAGAGGAAATAAATACATCGACCCTATCGACGGAAAGGGCTATCGCAAATTTTTACCTTACGGATATGGCGACCGACAGCGTCCTAATGTTTTGGCGCCCGGTAGTTTGAGTTTAGAAAGACACCGTTTGCTCTGGCTCTACCTCAAGCGTCACACCGACTTTTTTACGGCCAAGCATCAGGTATTGCACATTGCCCCTGAGCAATGTTTTTACGGTAGGTTTAGAAAAATGAAAAATCTCACCTACGTCACAGCCGACATTGAATCTCCTTTGGCGGATTTAAAGTTTGATTTACACGACATTCCGTTGCCCAACGACACCTACGACGTGATTTTTTGCCACCACGTGCTCGAACACGTCACCGACGACATTCAGTGCATGCGCGAGCTCTGTAGGGTGCTTAAACCCGGGGGCATGGCCATCATGCAGATTCCCCAAGACTTGAACCGCACCGAAACTTTTTCCGACCCCAGCATCACCGACGAGGCTGAGCGCATTCGTTTGTTTGGGCAATACGACCACGTGCGGGTTTACGGAACCGACTATCCCGATCGTCTTCGAGAAGCCGGTTTCAAAGTAGAAGAGTACTTGCACGAGAACGACATCAGTGCCGAAGAGGCGGATAAGTATAGGCTTATGCCTAAGGAGCGGTTGTACATTTGTACGAAGTAGAGCTGGCGTCCTTGCAGATACGCTAATGCCCGCACAGATGGTATCTCATTTACACGTTTCCAAATTCATCCGAAACTAACGCCGTCTCAACCTCAGACTCAATATTTCACTATTTCTATTTCTTCCTATCAAACCTATCCGTAGCCTTATTATAGCCGTACGGACAATGCTTACACCCACTCTTACAGCAATATCCACGCTTTAAATGGTATTTTTCGGTAAACACAATGTAGCCGTCTTCGTTGTAATAGAAATCCTCAGGATCAAGTGGCTTGTTCATTTCTTTCAATTAAAGCAAACTCATAATTAAAATCTGATAGTTGAATCTAAGTCACTGCTAACGGTAAGGGCTATCTTCTCCCTTAACCATATTCAAATAACTCTCATAACGCGTAAAAGAAATTTCATTATTCTCTAGGGCTTTCAATACAGCACATTTCGGTTCGTTAATATGCGTGCAGTTGTTAAACTGACATTGATCTTTTAAGGCAAAAAACTCAGGAAAATAGTCGCCAATTTCCCGTTCATCCATATCAATCAATCCAAATCCCTTTATCCCCGGACTATCAATAACAGCACCGCCATTATTCTCCAGAAAAATCATCTGGGCAAAAGTGGTTGTGTGCTGACCCTTTCCATGTACAATGGAAATGTCGCCCGTGCGCAGGTTGGCGGAAGAATCAATAGCATTAATCAAACTGGATTTCCCCACACCGGAGTGTCCTCCAAGAAGCGAGGTTTTATCGCGTAGGATATCGGCCAAATCGGTCAGTCCTTGACCAGCGAGAGCGGAAGTTTCCATTACTTGATAGCCC
>JBHYFA010000165.1:0-2494 GCA_051859825.1 Schleiferiaceae bacterium | reverse complement strand
ACTCTACTTTCACTTCCTTCTTCAACAAGACCGAAAGAAAGCCTTCTAAAACTGTAAAATCTGCTTTCTTGCGCAACAGCCGTTTGATTGCCCAATCAAAACTAACGTAAGTGCGTTTTGGAAAATGCTTATGTCTCATGATTCATTTTTATAAGATTATACTTACATTAATGCAAATGTAAGTATAGTCTTATAAAAATGCAACTAAAAAAATCTTAGCCGGAGAACAGGATGGTTTAAAGTACGGTGAAAAATACGATTATTCTCATTAAGACAGCTCTCCACAAGCCGAAAATAGCATTGATACTTCCCCGTTTCCGGATATAATCGAATTGTGAATTAAAAATACATGGAGCAATAGTCCGCGGAAGGAGAACACCAGTCAATAACCCCCTGTGTACTACAAAGCCACCTGAAAAACAAATAACCTGAAAGTCAGACGGGAAAGTTTGTTGCCAAACTATTTACCTTGTTATTGTCAGCAAAAAAGGAAATTTTTGTTGAAAAAATGAATGCTAGGTAGCAACGTCGGTCAACTGAGCATAACGCCGTTATCAAACCTCACAAACAAACAACATTACTTACAACGTCGCAAACCCGCCTTCGCCTTCTGATGCTGTCCTTCGTTGAAGGGGTAATTTTTGAAAGACAATACTCCGCGATAGGCCTCTCTGGCTTTTTCGCATTGGGATACATTCTCGTAGAGTGTCCCCATTTGCAGTAGGGCATTGGCTCGCTCAAATGATTCCTGATCGCCGAAATGCTTAATGGATTGTTGATAGCGACGTATGGCTGCTTCCGACTGTCCCAAAACCTGCAAACACCTTCCCATACGGTAGAAATAAGACCCCATTTCCTGCTCATTCGCGCACACATCTACCGCTTTCTTGCTGCTCAGATGGCGTAAACTTTCATTCACCGCCCCACGATCAAATAAGAGTCGGGCGCGCAGCAGGTGGGCATTCAGTGCGTCTTCCGACTCATATAGAGCTATTTGATCTGGAGAAGTATGGGCAGCCCCCGCCGTGATGATTGCCTTGCGATGGTATTCCGCGCGAACCTCGTCGTTGCGCAGAAAATAATGCCACCACAAATAGCGATGCGCCGATTTGATGTAACTCGTGCCCTCATTTATACGCAAATAGTTTTGCAGATGATCGGCACCCTCCTTGATTTCGAGGGTGACACCAATGCGTCCACGTAAGTACGACAAATACGGAAAAGGCATTTCCTTACTGCGCGTGCGCTGCAATAGCTGATAGGCTTCCATGGCATCGTTGCGATCGAAGTAGAGCTTAGCCTCAATAGCCGCTAGTAGAGGCGAAGTACTTGCATCAATATTGAAGCTGCGTAAATCTACATCCGAGCGATTCTGCAACTGCACCTGAATCGATGCCGAAGCCAAAGCCAATAAATTTCTGGTGTGCTCCCAACCCGGCTTTTCTGAAAGTTTATATGCACGATTGATAAGGTTGATTCCCACCTCCATATCGCCGCTAAAGCCTACAAAGCCTAAATAAGTCTGAATTTGATCGGGTAAACTTCCCAATCCGGCTTCCATCACCCCCCACATGGCAATTACCGGCGGGGCATCCGGGTAAGATGAATAATTTGACTTCGCCTTGCGATAACCCGTGTAAAGATCCATTCCCGCCTTCATGTTGTTGTTGAACTTTGCCCGCAACATAGCCCGTAAAAAATAAGCCTCAGCGGTGGCGTAATCGGCGAGGTAGCCCTTCTGTTTTTTCAATCGGGAAATGGCATCGTTGTATTGGGGCAACTTTTCCGCATACACTTCTACGTTGTCGCGAACAAAAACCTCCAAAAAAATCTGCATCACCTCAAGGTGGGCTTGCTCAACATCTGAAAGACCCTTTTGCGGAAGCTTACTAAGCTCTAAGGTCCATAGATAAGTATGGGCATCACGGTACGATTTAGAACCTCGTTGATCTACAGATTGAGCCGAAAGACTTTTCGTTAGCAAGAAAAAAAGCAAAAAAAAGGACCATCCTGCGACGATCCTTTTAATTGTAATATGTGACAATGCCGAAAGCATTTATAGGCTATTGGCAATAAGTTCGTTGATTTTGGCTTCTTCCTCACTAGCCAGTTCAGCATCAACCAAGAAACGACCAGAATGCTCATCGGTAATGATGCGCTTACGGGTAGCAACCTCCATCTGACGCTGGGGAGGAATAGTGAAGAATGATCCTGCTGAAGCACCTCTTTCGATGGGCACAACAGCTAATCCATTTTTAGCGCGATCACGAATGCGCTTGTAAGCAGCAAGCAGACGATCATCAATTTTCTTTTCAAAATCAAGCGCCTTTTCTTCCAGCCAATTCTCTTCTTTTTGGGTTTCCGCCAAAATTCCGTCAAGCTCTGATTTTTTGAAACCTAAGTGCGATGTACGTTCTTCAATACGCTCGTTCAAACCGGCGATAGCTTCGTTTTTCCCTTCAATACGGGCACGAAACTCACGAATGCGCTTTTC
>JBHYFA010000164.1:0-2577 GCA_051859825.1 Schleiferiaceae bacterium | reverse complement strand
CATTAGGATTTGTAGTTAAGTTGTTTGTGCGAAAATTAGAGTAGAAGGCTGTTAAATTTCATTGGTATAAAATACAGTCCTACTTAGAATTGTTTCGCATTTTTTTCTTCGATATTATCATCGGAGTTTATCTCAGGAAAGATGTCTTGTTTAGCCAGAACCAATACATCGGCGGATTCTGCGATATACTGCATGGCAGCGAGCATCTTACGGATTACATTGGAAACACTGCTAAGTGATAGGTCTTTAAATGCTTTGTTTTTTAGACCATCGTGAAGTTTAGTAATGTACGTGGAATAGGCTTGAACGAACTTTTCTTTTCGTGCATAAAAGGCAATTCCTTCCAGATGTTTGGCTGTTAATCCATCTCGTATATCCTGAATGAGTTGGTTCATTTCCTCCGTTAGTTCAGCCAAAATGTTTTTCGCCAGACTGTCATTGCTCTGTTGAATTTGTTTGATGTTGTGCTGAATATCTCGAATTTCTTTGGCGGCAAACGTTTGCGAGCGAATGGCTTGCATGATACGGTCGAGGTGGGAAGCTTCAATTTCGGTCAGGTTTTGTTCTTGTATTTTTAGACTGTAGGTGGTCAACTCGTCCTCCAAACGCTTCAGCTCTTCGTAGCGATTCTCGGTGTTGGGAATGGACTTCAATAAACTCAAGTAGGGTAGGGATGACTCAATTCTTTTATCTATGCCTAGCACAGCTTCAATGTAGCTAAGACTCAAGTTGAAAATGCCTTCAGTTTCTTTTTCCGCAGCCTGAATAGCAATTTCTGGAACTTCATGGGATACTTTTTTCACATAGCGAGAGGTTCCTTCTGCATCAGAACGCTTGAATCTTTTCAGCAACCATTTTTCTAGGTAACCTATGAAAGGGTAGAAAATGATAACTCCAGTCACTTTGATTAAGCTGGTAATAATCACCAATTTTATGAGTGGGTCTTTTACCTGCCATTGGCTAAATACGCCTTCTACAACTTGTTCAATAAACAAGAAAAAAATCAGACCGGTTATTACGTTAAAAACAAAGTGTGCCAATGCTAAGCGTCTCTTATCGCTAATACCTTTTATTGCTCCAATGCCAACGGTTATCGTAGTTCCGATGTTGGCTCCAATTACTAAAACGCTTGCCTGAACGAGGTCAATTACTTGGGCGTTTAAGCTGCTGAGAATGATTACTATCATGGCGGAGCTGGACTGAATAATGGCGGTAACTATTATTCCGGTAAGTAAAAACACCCATAGGCCTAAGTGTGCTACGCGTTTTAAGTCAAATTGTGTAGCCACCTCTTCTATTGATTCTTTCATGAAGTCTAAGCCCAAAAACAAAAGTCCGAACCCAAACAAAAACATCCCCATGTATTTCAGGTTTGGTCGGTTCGAAGCGAAAAGAAAAGCCATGCTTCCCAGACCAATAAAGGGCATGGCAAAATCTTTTATTGGAACGGAAAAACCTAGTAAAACTACGAGCCAGGCGGTGACAACGGTACCGACATTTGCTCCTAAAATAACTCCTAAGGCATTTTTTAACCGCAGCATTCCCGCGCCCAAGAAGGCCAAAACCATTAAGGTCACTAAAGAGCTGCTCTGTAAAATCGCCGTCATCACAATACCCACCAAGATCCCCTTCCACGTAGTTTTGGTAAATGAACGCAGCATTTTCCGGAAAGATGCTCCTCCTAACTCTTTTAATGCATATTCGAGTTGATGCATTCCGAAGAGAAACATTCCCAGTCCGGCAACCAGTAACCAAATGTCGGCTAATTGTAACATAAATGCAAATATACTTGATGACAAACCTCTTTGAAAATGTATTTTAGCCGCTTTAAGTAGAAATATGAGAGAGTTTTTGTGTGCCGAATGGCGTGATGCTTTGGGGGATGTTTGGGAGCAAGAGTGGTTTAAGCAACTCGAATTACAAGTAGATGAGGCTTATCAATCAGCAACCTGTTACCCTCCACGTCATTTGCTTTTCAATGCGTTTAATTTGTGTTTGCCACCGTCAGTTCGCGTGGTGGTTCTGGGTCAAGATCCATATCACGGGTTGGGTCAGGCTCACGGATTGAGTTTTTCCGTTCCCAATGGTGTGCCTCATCCACCCTCGCTAGTAAATATTTTTCGTGAAATTTCTCATGATTTGGGTATTACACCGCAGCCGTGGGGGAATTTAGAGCGTTGGGCTGTTCAGGGTGTGTTTTTGTTGAATACCAGTTTGAGCGTAGAGGCAGGAAAAGCCGGTTCGCACGCTTCTTTTGGTTGGGAACAATTTACGGATGCGGTTATTGATTATGTAAATGAGCATCAAGAAGGGGTGGTGTTTTTGCTTTGGGGTAATCATGCAAGAAAAAAGAAAAATCGTATTGATGCTAATCGACACTATATTCTGGAAAGTGGACACCCGTCACCTTTAAGTGCGAATAGAGGTCATTGGTTTGGTAATAAGCACTTTAGTAAGGTTAATGCTATTCTAGATCGTCCAATTGATTGGAGTTAGACTAGCGTTGATAGAATTAGGAAAACAAAAAAGCCGCCTCAATCTGAGACGGCTTTTTTCGCTTTTAAGCTTTGTGATTAT
>JBHYFA010000163.1:0-2721 GCA_051859825.1 Schleiferiaceae bacterium | reverse complement strand
GACTTTATTTTTAACTGAGCATAACGAAGCTATCGGACTTTATAGACAGACACTAGATAGTCAGATAGCTGCGTTATGCTATATTGAAAATTCAGAAAAACCCGGTGCAATATGCTCCGGGTTTTTTCATTTTTTCTAAGAGATCCTACCATTAAATCATATTGACTTTTCTATGGTATATTGTAATTTCGCCGAATAAACAAACACTATCATAATAATGAACTGGAATCTTCAAAATAAAACAGCCCTGGTTTGTGGATCGACGGCGGGAATAGGAAAAGCAATTGCAGAAACATTTGCTCTATCGGGCTGCCGCGTTATTCTAATGGCGCGCAATCAACAAAAAATTGAAGATACCATTGAGCAACTACCGCCTCACCCTCAAGGTCACTTGGGTGTTTCCGCCGATTTTCTAAAAAAAGGCGAGCCCAAAACAAACCTTCTTGAACTCTTTGCTAATCATCCTGGATTAGGTGTTGATATTTTGGTAAACAATACCGGTGGCCCTGCCCCCGGTCCGGCGCACACCGCCGAAAGTTCCGCCTTTATTGAAGCCTTTCACGCTCACTTAATCAACAACCACGAGCTTATGCAGGCGTGCCTCCCGCACATGCAAGCTTCCCAATGGGGCAGAATCATCAATGTAATATCAACCTCGGTGAAAATTCCTTTACCGGGACTCGGGGTTTCTAACACGGTTCGTGGAGCCGTAGGAAATTGGTCAAAAACATTGGCAAACGAACTCGGTAAGTGGAACATCACCGTAAACAACGTACTTCCCGGCGCTACGGCAACCGAAAGACTGGACGCGATAATTGCCAAAAAAGCGGAAAAAACCGGCCGTTCAAAAACGGAAGTTGCGGACGAGATGCGTAGTGAAATCCCTCTCGACCGCTTTGCACAACCCGAAGAAATTGCCGCTGCCGCCGCTTTCTTGGCCAGCGATCAAGCAAATTACATCAGCGGAATTAACATTCCCGTTGACGGAGGAAGAACGGGCAACCTTTAAACTATTTAGCATGCGAATTCTCAATTATATCGACGGAAAACTAGTAGAACCTACTTCCGGGAAATTCATTGATAACTATCATCCTGCAACGGGACAAGTGTATGGCGAAATCCCCGACTCCAACGAAGATGACGTTAAGCAAGCTGTAGAAGCGGCTCAAAAAGCATTTCCTCTCTGGTCGGCCATGAGTATTCAAGAGCGCTCGAAGCACCTAAAAAATCTTTCTGACGCTATTGCTGAAAATTTAGATAAGCTCGCCGAAGCGGAAAGTAAAGACAATGGCAAACCGCTGAAACTTGCGCAAACGGTGGATATTCCCCGGGCGCGTGATAACTTTTCTTTTTTTGCTACGGCCATCCTGCACGAGGAAAACGCCATGCATGATATGGGCGGACAAGGATTTAATTACACACTTCGTCGTCCCCTAGGAGTAGTAGGCTGTATTTCACCTTGGAACTTACCGCTTTATCTCTTCAGTTGGAAAATCGCGCCCGCTCTCGCCGCCGGCAACTGTGTGGTAGCAAAGCCTTCCGAAGTTACGCCCGCAACCGCCTTCTTACTTTCTGAATTATGTATTAAAATTGGCTTCCCTGCCGGAGTGCTGAATATTGTTCATGGATATGGTCACAGAGCCGGACAAGCCATTGTTGAACATCCTCAAGTAAAAGCCATTTCTTTTACGGGTGGAACCAACACGGGTAAAACCATTGCTGCCGTCGCCGCCCAGCAGTTGAAAAAAACCAGCTTAGAATTAGGCGGAAAAAATGCGAATATCGTTTTTGAAGACTGTGATTTAGATACCGCCGTAAAAACCGCCGTAAAATCTTCATTTGCCAATCAAGGTCAGATTTGTCTTTGTGGATCTCGTATTCTCATTCAAAAATCCATATACGAAAAGTTCAAAAATGCCTTTGTAGAAAAGGTGCAATCGCTGCGCGTAGGAGCACCTGAAGCTCCTGAAACGCAAGTAGGCGCTTTGGTTTCCGAAGCCCACCTCAAGAAAGTTATGCAATACATTGAACTAGCAAAAGAAGAAGGCGGGAAAATTCTATGCGGAGGCGAAAGAGTCAATCTCGAGCAACCCTATGCACTCGGGTACTACCTGCAACCCACCGTTATTGAAAATTTAGCACCCTCCTGCCGCACCAACCAAGAAGAAATATTCGGACCTGTGGTAAGCCTTATTCCTTTTGAAACAGCTGAAGAGGCCATTGAAATTGCCAATGGCACACAATATGGTTTATCGGCTACCATTTGGACCAATAATCTCACGCTCGCCCACCAAACTGCTGATAAACTAGAAGTTGGCATTGTGTGGGTAAACTGCTGGCTCGTTCGGGATCTGCGAACTCCTTTTGGCGGATCAAAGGCCAGTGGCATGGGGCGCGAAGGCGGTAGATACGCCCTCGAGTTCTTCAGCGAGCCAAAAAATGTTTGTATTTGGCTACCGAAATAAAATATTTGTTATTTCAGTAATGTTCCTACATTTGAACCACCAACACAAGAAAACCGCACTACCGTGAATCAATTGAATTTAAAACCCGTAGATAGAATTGAAGACATTCAACCCGAGGAATTTTACCAGCAATACGTGAAGAAACGCAAGCCGGTAATATTAAAAAATTACGCAAAAAACTGGGCTGCCGTTAACAAATGGACGCCTGAATATTTAAAAGAAGTTGCCGGTCATCATAAAGTGAAACTTTACGGTA
>JBHYFA010000162.1:0-2741 GCA_051859825.1 Schleiferiaceae bacterium | reverse complement strand
GAAAAACATTTAAAAGAGTTTTCTGAAAAAATCGTGTCGGAACTTAAAGAAGATTTTAATGGAGTTTTACCAAGAATACTGACGTTTCAATACTACTCCACTTTGTTAACTGAATTGGGGGATTTTGATAGAGCAATAAAAGTTTGCGAAACTGCAATTTCATTTGGACTTCATGACGGAACGAAAACTGGTTTTCAGGGCAGAATAGACAGGATTAAAAAGAAAATGAATTCTTCTAAAACTTAAACGCATAAAGCATTATGAGAAAATTTTTACTTTCACTGTTTGTGATTTTCCTTTGTGCTTCCGTATCGTTGGTCATAATTAGTTTTTACAACAGAGAATGGCAAACAACTACTGCATCAATTTCTTTGATTATTGCAATTATTTCGGGCTGGATAGCCTATGAAGTCTTTTATAGAACAAGCCAAACAGAAAGGCCACAAATCATCTTGAGATTTGATTTTCGCAGCAGACACTCGTTGGTATTATTGGTAGCTGAGAACTTAGGCAAAAAGCCTGCTTTTGATATTAAGATTAAGTGGAACAGAGAAATACTAAATCATAAAGGAGAGCCGGTTAAATTCAATAAATATGACAACAAAGCAGATATTCCTGTTTTAAATGCAAATGAACATACATCTTTAGTGATTGACGCACCTAATTCACTTTTTGGAAGATACAAAGATGATGATATGGATTTCGGGGGAATTATTACTTTTAAGGAAAGCATTACAACTAATAGAAAGACTTCCTATCCTTTTTTTCTATCATTAAGGCATTATGGCAATTCTCCAGTGATAGAAAATGAAGAACCCAAGACCATGTTTGAACTACAGAAAATACCAGAGAAACTTGAAGATATAAGAAATGAACTTAGGAAGGTATTGAAAAAAAATGAATAAGCCCAGTGCCCAACATGGTATAGCCAACAATAGCGGGGCTTGGTGGTAGTTTGGCGGTCTCTGCTCCGCGCGGGCTTTTGCAACGTGGGATAGTTGAGAAGCCCGCAAATCCGCTACTGTGGCTATACCAGGGACGTATGGGCAAGCCTAAAAGACAGACAATTTAAATGAATAATATGAATTACGGAGAAACTAACGCATATTGGTATTTACGACTTAATGGATTTTTCTTAATCAATAATTTTGTAATTCACAGAACTGATGAAATAGCGTATTCATCGGACATTGATATTCTTGGTATAAAACTTCCCTATGTATTTGAAGAAGTAGGCGGACAACCTGATGACTGGGATGAAAGTTTATTGCAGGTCTTAAATCCTAATCTAATGACAGGTGTTATTTGTGAAGTAAAGACAGGAGGTTTTGACGAAAAAACATTGTTTAGAAAAAAATATCTCAAATATTGTTTAGACCGATTTGGGTTTATGCCGCTAATATCGGAAGCATATACTGAACAAGTATTAAACAATCAAATAACACTAGCAGAATTTGAAGGTCAACAGTTTCAAATATTAAAGTTGTTTGTTTCTAATTACGAATCAAAGCGGGAAGATTTTATGCAGTTACGCATCAAACATATAAGGCAGTTTATTGAAAATAGAATTCAAAAATATAGAGATAAGAAATGGCAAGACCGTGTGCTTTTTCAATCTGACTTTTTAGGTGAGCATATAGACAGAAAATACAATGAGTAATTTATTAATCGGTTGATAATGCTAATTGACATAAAATTTAATGTTTACACAGACGCAAATGGTGGAGACCCAGACAGCACAAGTCCGACACTTCGCTCCTACCA
Source organism: Schleiferiaceae bacterium (assembly GCA_051859825.1). Lineage (GTDB taxonomy): Bacteria > Bacteroidota > Bacteroidia > Flavobacteriales > Schleiferiaceae > CSBr16-58. Next base: position 977 of record JBHYFA010000162.1, on the reverse strand, counting down.
TAAGATGTTATGGAGTAAGAAATTGCCAAACGGAGAACAATTTGAGCTGACCGACAAAAAAAGTGGAGCATATTTATATCATAGTTCAAGACTTGGAGAATATTATTTAGGAAGTGACGCTATTACACATTCATACAGAAATCACAAACGCAAAACTTGGCTGACACAACAAATTAAATACGAAGTTCAAGAACTGCTCGAAACAGGTTCGACAATTGGAGCATACACTCTTTTCCCAAACAATCGGGTTAACAAACAACACACAATAAATCAAGCTCGTGGAGTAAATAGCTTAATTGACGACAGGTTCGACTTGACATTAGAATGTATTAGACTTTTTTACGCAGGACAACAAAGCCCACTTTACGACACATTTAAGCGTTACAAAAACTTCTTCGACTTGTTTGACAACTTCAAAGGTTACATTGACTTTTTCTTACTCAACGACCTTGTTGACGAGAACGAGAATATTAAGTTTTACTTACCGTTTGACAATTTCAAAACAAGACCAACATTTTCGGACGTTGAAGAATATTTGACTTACAAAAAAGGAGTAATAGGCTTCATAAAAGCACGTAACAATCGAATTGACAATTATGCTAACCAACAGACGACAGAACAGAATGCCAGCCACTAACAGCTAAGCTTTCGTCGGGCTCGAAGAGCCAACGATGAAAGCGATGTTGAACGGTGACTTCGGTAGCGGTGATTATGGGGACGGCGTTGCTTTCCTTTTGTTGAGATTTTCCGGTTTTGTTTTCAGACGCTTCGTTCCGGTTGCGTCTTGTGGTTTTTTTAGGTGTATTTGCTGCGTTTTAGATACACCTTCCCTTACCCATGACGGTCACTTTTTAGTGATGGGGCCTTTTTTGAGCAATCGCATGTAGGTTGGAGGTGGTCCGCGAACATCAAAGACAAGTATGGTGTGCATTGTGCCTTTCTTGCAACACGGACATGGACGATGCTTAGGGGTTAAT
>JBHYFA010000161.1:0-2787 GCA_051859825.1 Schleiferiaceae bacterium | reverse complement strand
GCAGATGCCGATAGTGTGCTCACAGTGGGCGGGATAGACCCTAACACCAACTTCAAAATTGGTTTTTCATCTATTGGCCCAACCAGAAGTGGGACTGCAAAGCCAAATGTGGTTGCACATGGGCAAACCCTTGTTGCCAAGAAAGGAAATACTATCGACGTGGCATACGGAACATCCTTTGCCACACCTCTGGTTAGTGGATTTGCCGCTTGTCTGATGCAAGCATTCCCTGATTTAACCAATATGGAAATCATGAAGAAAATCGAGCAAAGTGGTTCACTTTACCCTTTCTTCGACTATGCTCACGGTTACGGAATTCCTCAGGCGCACTTGGCGCTATTTGATTCATTGACCGATAATATTCAGCCAACTTTTAGTGTAGATTCACTTGAGGAAACCCTGCCAAACATTAGCATACATCCGGAAGTCTTCCAACATCAACGAACACTCGACCCCCTTGCACACAATCACTTCTACATAAGCTATGAGGATAAAAAGGGTGAGTTAATTGACCACTACCTGATGGAAATCGTAGAACCCAAGTTCACCATCAATTTTGTTCCTGACAACACAAAGTTCATCAATTTCCATTTTAAAGGCTACTCTGTGCGGATGTCCTTCGACCCCAACCGCGAACCTCAAAAATACAAGAGTGAGGAAGATGAAGACGAAGAAGTAGAAGACCAGACTGAGCAAGCTGAAGAAGAATCTGGGGAAGAAGAAAGTTCGGAAGTAGAACAAGATAAATTTTAAAATACAAGCTTATGCGCTTCATTTATATTTCCATATTCATTCTGGTCACTTTTTTAGGTCATGGTCAGCGTTTATTACTAGAAATGCCTTGGGATCCGATTAACAAAGAAGTTGGCCCCAACCGCAGTCATTACGGAAACTCAATTATATCCTTCGGTCTCAATGGTCTATTTGAGCAAGGTGTTCAAGATGTTGACGTATGGAACAGTGCCAACTTTAACATTGGCGGAAGGTACATACGTAAACTCGGAAACCGCTGGGCTTGGTCAAATGACTTCTTATTCAACTTTTTCAACTACCGCCTCAATGTTGAGGACTTAGATCCTGCTGACCTAACTGAGCGATACGGGAGCAGTTTTGCCAAAGTAGAGCATGAAGGAAGATCGTTTACTTCCTTCGAATATGCCCCGGGAATTCGATTTTCAACACAAAGGCGTCGTGGGAACATTATAGGGCGCTACATTGAAATTCAGGCTCTTGGCGGAGTAATTTTCGCTCGTTCTACGCATGTATTCGGCGAAGATGTAAATGAGCAAAGAGTTCATCTGAACACCAGATTTCAAGAAGACTCGTCATTATACTATGGTGGGGTTCTACGTTTTGGATTTAACAGAATAAGTCTATACGCCCGGTATATCGCCAATGATATTGGCAGATTGGGTGATGTAGGGATGATGTTGTATGGGGTAGAACTCGCTCTTTAGAGGCTGCTTATAAAGTCCGCTAACTTCGTTATGCGCAACTAAAAATCCTGTCATCCCGACAAAGACTTGTCGGGACTCCCTTGATATTCAATTGCAATAGCATCGCTCTCAAACGTTCTAGAACAGCCACTCGGGTATTATAGAGAGCTCATTTCAGTGACTGTCTATGAAGATTTGATAGCTTAGTTGTCGTTTGCTTTAAAAGTGCAGAAAAGAATTAATCATCATACTTACTGTTCCACAACACTGAACTAAAGTTTTTCATTCTGGAAAAACCGTAGAGTGAGGTGAGTCCACAAAGGGCAATAAGCACGTAGAAAAAGAAGATTACCCTAATAGGAATCGAAGACGTATCGTGCGGACCCATTACCACTGACGAAGGCATGAGCGTGGCCAAGGCTAGGGAAAAGAACACAATAGACTTGAAGAGTGTGGTAAATGTTCGGAATGGATACATAAGTAATCCACGCAAATAGTGCAGATCTTTTCCCCATTTATGCACCAAATAGTAGTATCCGTTACCGAGAGACAAAAACAGCAAAGGGTCTTTGTCTTTATATTTCAATTTAAATAGTCCGGCAGGGGCAACAATTTTAAAGTGATTGGGGGTTAATCCTTCATTTCGTTGAATTCTCTTGACCTCGGTAATAGCCTCGTAGGGAATATCCCCTTTAAATAGCGCTGCATCTAAGAAGCGAAGACGGTACTTCACGCAAATTGCGCGAATATCATTCTCATGAAAAATACGATTGGGGTCTAAATTGCGGGCGTGAAGCTCCGGCAGGTCGTCAACTTCATTTGCAGATTGCCTTATGGTTGCTAATATTTTAGCATCGGTAGCGTCATCTTCTTCCAATACCTTGCGAAAAGCACGAATTAGCTCTTCTTCTTCATTGTGCTTGCTGCGTTCGTGCAACAGAGCGTTCATCAGATTTAATCCCATGAGCTGTAAAATTTATTTTATTCAACATCGAGATCCGAAAGAACCCAGATAGCGCAACTGCTTCAACTCGAAGCTACGACACATACAAGATCATTCAGCATCATCATTCAAACATCAAAAATACAAAAAATAAACGTTCGTTTCAGAATATATGTTCACGAATTTTCAAAAATTGAAATATGTGACAAATGGTAAACTTTAGAGTAACTCCTGATTTCATAATTCAAGTCTGCCTAATAAGCCTACCATTATAAGAAAAAAAGCCGACTAAATATGAATCGGCTTTACTAGTGGAGATAGTCGGAGTCGAACCGACGAACCTCCCGACATGCAATGTCGGGATGCTCTAGCCAGCCTGAGCTCTTAAAAGAAAAAAAGCCGACTCAA
>JBHYFA010000160.1:0-2884 GCA_051859825.1 Schleiferiaceae bacterium | reverse complement strand
ATTCCATTTTCACTTTTCCCGATAAAATGTCGTAGGTATCCGGGATGAGTTTGATGAAAACGGGAAGCAGGTCTAGCCGGGATAAAACGCTTTGAACCTTGTCGTGCTCCGATGATTCCACGGCAATAACGACTTCTTCAATTCCATTTTGCTTAACGATTTCCTCAATTTCGGTATAGTTGCCTAAATGGGGAATATTTTTTTCAATGAGAAATTGGATGTTGTTATTTATTGCCACAAAACCAACAAAATGGTTTCCGTGGATCTTTGGTTTTGCCGTGAGACGTTCATAAAGATTTACCGCTTTCTGGTTGCTACCTACAATGAGGGTTGGGTATCCAATTTTTCTTTGTTGTAATTTATTTACGCTTATGCTCGAGAGTATGAAACGAAATATTCCCGTTAGAAAAAATTGGGTGAGGAAATAAACAAAAAACAGTTGATAATAAATAACGTAGCTGCTTACGTAATCATCTAATATGATGAGAAAAAACACCGCTACAGATCCGAGTAAAGTACTGTTAAACACCAATATACTTTCTTTCAATCGAGAGATGCGAAAAATATCTCGATAAAGTCCAACGAGCAAGTAAATAAAGCACCAAAATATGGGGATTATCACTATTGCTAAAAAGTACGTCTGGTCGAACTGCAATGAACCTTCAATATCGAAGGTTTTAGGTTCGATTACGATTTTGCGATAAATGTATAAGGTAGAGTAGGCAATAGCGGCGGCTAGGATGTCTAACGCTAGATAGCGTGCTACCTGCGTTTTTTCAGAAAGTTTTTTGCCGTTTTTTAAATCTATGGCCATTAGTAGAGGAGTTTCAGGTTGTCAATCATAAACTCCAATTCGTCTCTATTGGTGGTGTCTTGACGGATGCCCCCCATAAATACCTTATAATCTATGGCTCCAAAGGTGCCGGCCACATCATCGGTAAAACGTATGTAAATCTTCCTCCATTCATTATTTGATGGTTGAATTTCGACTACGCTAAATTGTTCGCTCCCCCCACCTGGTGTTTGGGCAATAAGTCCTACGCTAAGAGGGTGATTTATATTGTAATGAAGTTCAGCATACACTTCTGCGCCACCACGTGGAAAAACAAATGCCTCGGTGGTTTCTATTTCAAAAAAATGTTCTCCCGGTTTTAACCGAGCTATACCTGAGTATTGATTGGGCTCTCCAGGAATATTACTATTGAAGTGATTATCAGCCCCAGTAGTGCGTAGCAGAGGGACATCGCTGCGATTGGTGGTTTGTAAGTTGAAACCGGTTGATTCAAAATTTTCTATCCTTCTTATGGTAGCGTTGGGGACATAATTAACTAAAGGTAAGCTGTCTATATCAGGGCGTAAGAAGTAGGTTTCCTGATCTTCTCTAATTAGAATGCTTTCTTGGTAGGTTTGAAAAAAGGGAAATTGGGTTCGTAAGGAGTTGATTCCGTTTTGTGACACACCGGCAACAAGTCGAATATTAGCCGGACCAGGATCAGCGGTAAAGAGGATTCTTCCTGGAATTTCAAATGTTCCAATGGGGCGATCATTAATGGTTAACCAAACCGTATTTATGCGCTGGGCGGCCGTTCCTTCGGTTGCGTAATTGCTCGTAAATTTCACCTCAGGAATTTCTAAAATATAGCGTGGACGAGCCTCTAGGTCATCTCTCCCGCAGCTTTGTATCAACAAGCTTACGGCTATTATTCCAATAAAAAAGACTGATTTAGAATGATGTAGTGCCCTCATATTTTCCTTTACAATAGAGAAACAATTTCTTCCGCCACCAATAATGCGTTTCTTCCATCTTCTAACGTTACAATGGTTTGCGTATTGTGATTGATGGAGTGGGCTAATCCAGCAAGTTCATCTTTGATGGCGTTGCTTGTTTCAACCGTTGGTGTTTCAAAAAATATCCGACGTTTTTTACCGGTGGCGTCTTCGAGTATAATAGCAATGTCTTCAACTTCTTGATTGGGTTCGATGTTTTCCATGCGAATCACTTCGGTTTTTTTCTCCAAAAAGTCAACAGTGATATACGCATCTCGTTGGAAAATCCGTGTTTTACGCATGTTTTTCAAGCTCAATCTACTAGCTGTTAAATTGGCCACACAGCCGTTATCGAACTCTATACGTGCATTGGCAATATCCGGGGTGTCGCTCACAATGGCCACACCGCTAGCGTGAATACGTTTTACGGGAGATTGTACAATGTTGAGAATAATATCGATATCGTGAATCATCAAATCGTGAACAACGGGGACATCAGTGCCTCGTGGATTAAACTCTGCCAAACGATGTGTTTCGATAAACATTGGTTGCTTTATGTACGGACGAGCCTGAACAAAGGCCGGATTAAATCGCTCTACATGACCTACTTGTGCTTTTATGTCGGCCTCAGCAGCTAATTTGATCAACTCCTTGGCTTGCTCTGCTGTTTCCGTAATCGGTTTTTCAATGAAAATATGCTTACGTGCACGAATGCACTGCATGGCAACCTCAAAATGCGAAAGGGTAGGGGTTACGATATCCACTACATCCGATTCGGAAATTAACTCCTCAAGCGTATCAAATACTCTAACATTAAATTCTTTCTTTACAGATTCTGCCTGAGATTTATCTGTATCGTAAACGCCCACCAACTCATACTCTTCAAGAATAGAAATGCACCGCAGATGGATTTTTCCCAAATGCCCTGCACCCACCAAACCTATCTTTAGCATATTATCTTTTTGTTATTAATGCTGCAAAAATATAACCCTCCACCCCTAAATACACTATTACCTGGTAGTTTTATTCAACAGATGTTTTGAATAACGCACGACCTATGAAGAGACCCGATAAACCGCGTTGCTGCCGTATGCACAACATTTATTCATGAAATATA
>JBHYFA010000159.1:0-2915 GCA_051859825.1 Schleiferiaceae bacterium | reverse complement strand
AATTGCCCAGATAGCCGATTGCTTAATATCGGCAGCGATGGACGGCCCTACTTGTCTTTCCGAAACCAGCCCATAATCGGCGTTTTCGGTATTCATGAAGGACTCAAAGGTTTTCTCACCATCAATGAAAGGCTGTAATCCGGCGAAAAGCTTAGCGCGAATATCGTCTTCAACTTCAGGGCCGGTTTCGTTTACGCGGAACTTAGTAGTAATAACAACTTGATTGGCCGAGCCTATCGTTTTTACAATAGGTAAATCAGCAATGCCATTTTCGTCAATAAATTGCTCGCTTAGCGACTTACTAAGTTCTACTGTACTTACGGGTTCATTAAATCGCACTTGGAAGTTGCGGCCTCCAACGAATTCAACACCGTAATCGAGTCCTCTTACAAAAAGTGAAATTACACCGGCAACGATAATAACACCACTAATAAGGTAGGCACGATTGCGTTGCTTCAAGAAGTCGAAGTTTAAGTTTGTAAAGGCATTCATAGTAAGTGAATTGCCAAAGCTTAGGGACTTTTTCAGGTTCAATCGGCCATCAATAATCAATCGAGTGATGTAGATAGCTGAGAACAATGAAGTGAAAATACCAATGATTAAGGTAGTAGCAAATCCACGGATGGGACCAGTTCCGAATACGTAAAGGATAATACCGGTAAGTAGGGTAGTAATGTTAGCATCCACGATGGAGGACATCGCATTTCCGTATCCATCTTTCACCGCAGCTTTCATAGCTTTTCCGGCGCGAATTTCTTCTCGAATACGCTCGTAGATAAGTACGTTCGCATCCACCGCTATACCGATGGTAAGGATGATACCCGCAATACCGGGAAGGGTAAGTACTGCGCCCAAGCTGGCAAGTACTCCAAATACGAAGAACATGTTTACTAAGAGCGCTACATTGGCCACAACTCCACCAATGTTATAGTAGAATATCATGTATCCTAACACGATGATGAGTGCCAATACAAATGAGTATAAACCAGCACGGATAGACTCTTGTCCTAGAGATGGCCCTACTACATCTGCCTGAACAATTCTTGCAGGAGCAGGAAGTTTACCCGCCTTAAGGATGTTTGCCAAATCTTGTGCGTCTTGAATAGAGAAGCTACCGCTAATTTGTGTGCTACCACCGCTAATTTCGGATTGAACAACGGGGAAAGAATACACTAAATTATCAAGTACCACCGCTACACTGCGCTTAGGCTCTTGGCTAGCTGCTTCGCGGGTAAGCTTTTGCCACTTTTGTGCGCCCACTGAGTTCATACGCATGTTTACGATCGGGCGGTTGCGCTCGTCAAAATCTTGATTGGCGTTTACCACTACGCTTCCATCCATAGCTGGGGCGTTGTCTCGATTTCCTTTTAGTGCAAGTAAGTAAACGATTTGCGCGCTTCCTTCAGGCTCAGCAGACCATGCAAATTTAACGTAGCGCATGGCTGGTGGGAGCAATGCTCTAACTTGTGGCATGTTTAGATATTCGTTTACTTTGGCAGTATCACGAACAACTGTGTAACCTACAATAGGGCCTCTTCCGGGGCGGTTAGCTTCAAAATCGTAGTTGGGAACAAAGATTTCGAAGAGAGGGTTAAACATATCTTCAAAGTCATCTTCGCCAAGCTCTTCAGAACCTTCTTCTTCAGAAAGTAATGCGCTAATTTCATCTTCCTCATCTTGAGTAGTAACTGTTTCCTCTTGTTCTTCAACTGCTTCTTCATTGGAAGCAGTTTCAATAGATTCCATTTCGGAGTCCGTCATTGGAGCAATATCCAACTCATCCGTAAAGTCGAGAATAGACTCTTCTTCGCCTTTTTCTGGTCGCTCTACGAGGGTACGAAGTCTATCGTTTGCTTCGGCTAAAAAGTCGATGAGTTCTACACCTTCATACAGATTCCAAAATTCCAGTTGAGCGGTGCTTTGCAATAGACGCTTTACCCGCTCTGGTTCTTTCACACCGGGAAGTTCAACGAGAATACGACCGGTATTTTCTAATTTCTGGATGTTTGGTTGTACCACACCAAATTGGTCGATACGAGCGCGAAGCACGGTATAAACATTTGCAACGGCGGCTTCAACTTCACCGCTAAGTTCCTCCTTGATGGCCGCATCGGATGCGTTGAAACCGAGTCTTTCGTTCATCAATTTTGTGCCGAAAAGCTTCGTGCTGCTGTAACTCAAGTTTTCTCCACTTTGAGCAATCAGACGATCGAGTTCACGGAAGAAGATGTTTACATACAAATCGTTAGAACCACCAAAGCGCTTGTCGGCTTCGATTAAAGCTTGGTTGAGCATTGGATTGTTCCTGTCGGCTGAAAGCGACAAAAGAATGTCTTTCACAGAGACTTCCAAAATCACATTCATACCGCCTTTTAGGTCGAGGCCGAGATTGATTTCTCTCTCTTTTACCTCAGCAAAGGTGTATTTACGGATACCTAGATTGTAAACAAACTGGTTGTTCATCGAGTCTAAGTAGAAAGCTTCTTTTTCAGCATCTCCTTGCGCAAATGCACGAGCATCTTTAGAAACCTGCCAAGATTTGTATGAAAATGAAAGCTGGAACAAGCAAGCTAACGCGAACACAATTGCGAATAGCCTAATTAAACCCTTATTTTGCATCGTTTTACAGTGTTTTTCTTGTTTTTTTAACGGACGGCAAATATAGTATAGTAATCAGGATATACTAAGCCCTGAAAAAAAAATGATTAGGTTTTTTTGCGCCGGGTCATTTATTTACTTTTTGGTGACGATTTATTTTTCAAAAAATGTAAGAAAAGTGACATCTGTCACATCTTTTAATAAAAAATAGCGTATATTTGTAACCAATTTTGAAATTCATGAAAATGAAAAACTCACTTCTACTTTCACTTGCTTTTGCCGTGGCTGCTTGAATCATTCAAATGGATTTAGGCGGC
>JBHYFA010000158.1:0-2955 GCA_051859825.1 Schleiferiaceae bacterium | reverse complement strand
ACCAAGGATTTTGATTCGCTGACGGAAGAGCAAAAGGCTGTTGTATGCGAGTTTATATCGGAAAATGAATATCGGACGATGAGAATAGCCAGTGGGTTGGTGAGCAACGAAATGAAATCGGAGGAGATTTCCATGCCCGATCACGACGAAGTATTGGGAAAAGTTTTGGCGAAGAATGCAAAATCTCGTCGAGGAATTGCGGGGTTTTTCATGCGTCCTATTCCGCTTTGGAAGGCGGCAGCTTGCGTGGTTTTTTTATTGGCTATTATGCAATGGCCGAAATTTAGAACCAACGCTGAGTCATCAGGTATCGTTTCTCTAGCCGATACTATTTTCGTTACGGTGCGCGATACGATTACTTTGGTTGAGCGTGATACTGTATGGAAAGAAAATAAGCCTAATCGTGTACAATATGCAGCTAATGCCAGGGAAAGTGTTTCGATTTCTCCTTCACGGTCTGAAGAACGAAGTATAGTTACTAATACCTCACAGCTTGATCTTCATGTATTTCAGCCTGAAGATATAAACACCCATAGAATTTCCGGACGTTCGGCAGCGAATGATCGTGCTGTGCGAGAAATAGGATTTGTGGGGATGTGATGCACTGTAATTGAAATGCTCTATTACAAGCCCACGAACACTTTTCTTCGCGAAACGATTTGCTTGGTGGGGTGACGAATGATTGGTTTTCTGCCGATATGCCGTACCTAACGCACAGGTTGTGAAATTTATTTCTGAACGGCAAATCCATACCATTTGCCCCGCGCCAGGGATAGAAACGGAAAGCCCGCAGGGTACACGCCCAGCCGGGACGCGTGCGGCGGAGGCTGCGACGATAGGAGCAGACCCCGTACGCCGCAGTACCGGCGGGTGTGGACACGAGGACTTGTAGTGAATAGCCCGGTGACGGCCTGCTAACCACACGCTAATAAAGCCACATAATGTTTGAATTTTTCGGGAATGTATCAAAAACCCCAACACGTCCCCGCAGGCCGGCAGGCGCCCAAACTATCATCACCCCAAAAATGGGCTCCATAGTTCATAAACATTGAAAACTATCAATGGGATTACTTCATTTGGACGACCACATTTTTTTTGGCTCTAAACTAAATTCACCGATACCATAGGATATATCAGCTCCGGAAACCTCTCCGTTACAGATGATTAAGCAGGCGTTGACCGCTATTTCTGAAAATAAAGACCCACATCAATTACGGTGACAATATTTACGGGGTACACGAATTGGTCAATGAAAATAGAAGCCATGCAAGCGTTTACCGCACCCTCCGTAGCGCCCGAAATGGAAGAAGAGCAAGTAAAGGCCCAGCAAATGGAGTTGCCGTTTCACCAGCAGGCCAAACCGGAAGAACCCCAGAGCACAGCCGTTGACCGCGAACGCATAGAGCGCGTAAAACAGATGGAGGAAGTCATGCAGAAAGGCATGCAATTTTTAGCCGGCATGTACCGCATGAGCACGGGCAAAGAGATGGACGTATCGAAGCAAAAAATCGAAGTTGACGAGAAAACAGGGGAAGTGGTGATGCGGTTTTCAATATGATGTTTTAGTGCAATGCTGAGGGGGTTTTGAGTTTTTTGGGCGCCTGCCGGCCTGCGGGGTTGTGATTGGGTTTTCGTTCGTTTTTGAATGATTTGAACACCGAGTAGTTTTATTGGTGTGGCGTATGCAGGCCGTCACCGGGCTTTCCGCTTGTAGTCCCGCCGCTGTCTCGCGCTCCACATCAGCGGGGCAAGAGCTTCCTGCGGTCGCTCTGCCCCGCTGTGTGTCGCAGCTTCGTCATGGTCGGGAGCTACCGCTGCAATCCCTGGCGCGGGCGCTTTACAATCAAGAAACAATTTGCTTATATTTGCCCAATGGAAAAAAGGTGGCCGGCGTAATGAGCCGTGAAACTCCACCCATAGTTGCAGATAGCAACGCCCTTCCGAGACCTTACCCCCGGGACAACTCGGAACATAAACTTCCTTTTTGAAGTTGACCATTTCCTAAATCGAAGTGCCAAGGCATTTCACAAAAAGTAACACCTCAATGACTACAAAAATTTATTAGCTCGTTGGGAAAATGGTTTTTTGTTGTATGTTTGAAGAATGAACGAAATGTTGGGGAAAGGCTTCATGGTTTCGTTTATTTGGGAGTTACCTGCTATTTTAAATGACGACACGACTAATAAAAATATCAATTACCAGTTTGACACTTTTACTGTGTTCATTGATTTTTTATGTATTCTTTGACAACTCAGACAGACACGAGTGGTTTTCAGTTGGTATTCTATTCTATTATGCAATCGGACTGACTATTTTATATCTCGCTTTATTGACTATTATCGGCTTGACAATAAAGAAAATAAGAAACAACGAAATCGGAAAAACCATATTAAAGACAACAGGTATTTCATTTCTTCTACTTTTAGTTACTCTGACTGTGACTTCCATAAAAAGCAACAAAGATTTTAATAATTGGAGACAGGAGACAGACCAAGCTGAAAAGAGAAATAAGGAATTAGAAAATCAGTTTAACCAAAGACAGCTTGACAGTTTAGACAATGAGATTTTAAATTCACCTGACAACTATTTAGCATTAATACACCGTGGACTGCTCAAAAGAAAAAACGGACAAGTTGAAGAGTCAATTTCAGACTATGAGCTTGCATTGAAAATAAAGCCAAACGACTTTAATGCTAATTTGGAAATGGGTTACAGCCTGGGACTACTTGACAAAAAAGAAGAAGCAGAAAAATTTTATAGAAAAGCAGCCAATCTTGACACAAGTTCATATTTTGCAAAATCAAACAGACACTATATTGACAACTAGAAGAAAAACAGCAGGTAACAGCTAAGCTTTCGTCGGGCTCGAAGAGCCAACGATGAAAGCGATGTTGAACGGCATCCCGTTTTATGACGGGACAAGCTCTTCGGTAGCGGTGATGATGGAGGACGGCG
>JBHYFA010000157.1:1811-2965 GCA_051859825.1 Schleiferiaceae bacterium | reverse complement strand
TAAAGTAAATGACTGTTTTCAATCCAAGTGCAACGCCGCTAATACTTTATGGACAGACTTTAAGATTATGTCGTAAACTAGGAAGCTTCGCGTTTTTCCAAACTAACTTGATAATAAAAAGCCGGAATCAGCAACATCATTAACACCGGGTTCACTACCAAGCGGTGGATGTGTTGTAAAAAAAACTTGGAAGACTCAAAGGCAAAAATGCTCAGCGAAAAGTAAATTGGCAGCAGGATAAGTAATTCGATTAGGAACAAACCGAATCCAAATTTCAAAAAATCTTTCCGCCCAAAAATTCCGAAAATGATGAGTAAACCGCAGCTGTCATTGATAAAAAAACGCAGCAGTTTGCTGAATAGAAATTTTAGAGGCTGAAAATCGTCCACTTTCATCGTTCCTGCACCCGTATCTAAAAATCCACTGTAAAAAAGTTGGCGCTGAAAAACGTACACCACCAACAGCCCGGCAACCCCAATAGCAATTAAAGCTATAGAATGGAAATTCTTCATGCTTCCGCACTTTTATCTTCCAATCTTTTAGTTTGTAAGCGCACCCACAAAACCCAAAAAATCAAAACAAACAGATAAATCACCGCCGTGAATAAGAACTTATGGTAAAAGTGAAATAAATTGGATTGATAGTGGTTAATTACAATCAGCAGAGAGAGCCGAATCATATTGAATAAATGAATCGCTAACAAACCAGCGGGAATAAACCACAATGCGGAAATATTACTTTTTCCTCTAAATGCTACCACGAAAGCTACGAATAGAATCATCACTACTAAGCCATTACAACCTTCAAAAACACTCACGTTGGGAACGCCTTGATAAGTTACCAAAACATAAGGCATCACCTCATCAACCTCCAAGGATATCTCTTGACCAAAAATTGATAAGAATGATTGAAGGTGATTGGAAACCAATATAGTTAACGGATCTGGTGCAGGATCATACGAGCCAATATACCATGAATAAAGCAGTGAACCAACACCATAAAGAACTCCAAAACGGATTAAAAAGTAAACGGTTGGCTTAAAAGAATCCATTACTTAGCGCTATTAATTTTGCTCATTTCTTCCAAGAGATTAGCCTTCAAAGCATCGCTAATAGGCCACAAAGGCTGACGCATACTGGCACCACAAACACCTA
>JBHYFA010000157.1:0-1801 GCA_051859825.1 Schleiferiaceae bacterium | reverse complement strand
CGCAGAAGAAAGCGGGTGAAAAATGAGTGATACCCCGCAACGCCACAAACACCTAAATTTTCTAAAGCGGCTTTAATTCCACCAGGATTACCTTCGGCAAAAAGCATTTGGGTAAATGTGAATAGGCTGTAATGCGCCTTACGTGCCTCAGTAAATTTACCTTGCAATGCATTGCGAACCATGTCGCTGAACAAGCGAGGATAAGCTTGTCCGGAAACACTAATTACCCCATCTCCACCCAAGGTAATCATGGGGTAAGTAAGATTATCATCGCCAGAAATAACCAAAAATCCATCAGGACGATTCTTGATGATCTCCATTACCTGCTCCATATTTCCCGAAGCTTCTTTCACTGCTACGATATTTTCAAAGTCATGAGCTAGGCGAAGCGTCGTGGCTGCGGTCATGTTACTACCGGTTCTTCCCGGCACATTGTACAGAATAATGGGAAGTTGAGAAGCTTGAGCAAGTATTTCGTAGTGGCGGTAAATTCCTTCTTGGGTAGGCTTATTGTAGTACGGCGATACGGAAAGAAAAGCCGAAATACCTTCTGCGTTCATACTCTGCATTTCTTTGGCAATGGCTAAGGTATTATTTCCACCCAAGCCATAAACGATGGGCAACTTTCCATTATTCTCATCCATTACCGTTTCCAAAATAGCCTTCTTTTCGTCGGCCGATACCGTAACGCTTTCTCCCGTAGTTCCCATAACTACAAGATAATCTACTCCACCATCAATAAGAAAGCGGGTGAGTTTGCGCAGTCCAGTGAAGTCAATGGTTTTATCTTCATTAAATGGTGTAACCATTGCTATTCCGGTACCTTTAAGAGAATTAGGATTAAAGCTCATGTTGTTTAGGAGTGTTTATTGTTGTTAGATATTTCATTAAAGTATCGATGCTGCCCGCATAATTATCTCCCTTTACAGGAATATATAAGCTGTATAAATCGGCATGTAGTTCTTGGATACCACAAAGCACTACGTCTTTCTTCTTACTGAGTAATTTCTTAATTTTTCCGTGTGAAAAAATCGAAAGGTCAATGAGTAAATCATACTCATTCGACCATATCTGAGCAATGCGCTCTTTCTTTATTTTCCCAAAAAAAATGTCGCCCGGTATCAAATGAGGACTTTTTTTATTACCCTTAAGGCTCCATATCACCACTTCAACCTGCTTATTGGATTTCACTAAAGCGTCTGCAACTCCTTTCCAAAGATGCTCATCAAGAGAATCATTCACCAACAGCAACACTTTACGAACTGCACCATAGCCCCTGTACACAGGAGCGTCTTGATTATCAGCAGACTTAAACCAACGTTTAAAAAAACTCATAGTAGGCAGTTGAGAGGCAAAAGTACAACATTCATGCATCGTTCAAACAAAGAAAAAAGCATTTACTCAAAACCGACTGAATGATGTACTTTTGTTGGTAGAAATTCATCGAATAAAAAGTACCGACAACAAAAAACCTCTGAATGGAATCATTATTACCATATCTTGAAAAAATAGATGCTGAAATAAAAAAAATCCCCTTCTCAACCAACCAACTTTACCAGCCAATGGAATATTTTCTTGGCTTAGGAGGGAAGAGAATTCGTCCTTTACTGACCTTGCTTGGTGCAGAGCTGGCGGGCATTCGTGCCGAAGACGCCATGAATCAGGCCATCGCCGTAGAGTTATTCCACAACTTTTCTCTGATGCACGACGATATCATGGATCGTTCGGAATTACGCAGGGGAGCAGAAACCGTGCACGTAAAATGGGATGAGCCAACCGCAATACTTTCGGGTGACGCCAT
>JBHYFA010000156.1:0-2966 GCA_051859825.1 Schleiferiaceae bacterium | reverse complement strand
CATGATTTTGGCAAATACTTTCTCTAGTAATCGGGGAACGGCGGTGAAAATGGTTGGGCGAACCTCACGTATATTATCGCCAATGGTTTCCATAGATTCCGCGTAATAAATACTCACTCCATTCATGCAATAGAGGTAAACCAGCATTCGCTCATACACGTGACAAAGAGGTAAAAAGCTCAACGCGACCGACTCCGAAGTGGCTTCCGGCAAACGGTCATCGCAGTCGATGGCGTTACTTGCAATATTATTGTGCGAAAGCATTACCCCTTTTGGGCGACCTGTAGTTCCTGATGTATAAATCAATGTTGCAAGCTGATGCGACTCCACGGAATCCATGATTTTTTGCAACTCATCCATCTTTTCACTTTGCTCGCCCAATTTGATAACCTCCGAATAATGAGGAATACCTTCTTCTTCATCAAACATGAAAACCTCTTTCAAAGAAGGTACTTTAGCCTGAACACGCTTCACTTTGTTGTATAACTCACGATCAGAAACGAAAGCTATTTTCACCTCAGCTTCGTTGAAAATATACTCGTAATCATCTTCACTGGCGGTGGGATAAACCGGAACATCAATGGCGCCACATTGCAAAATTCCAATATCACAAATATTCCATTCGTGGCGGTTATTGGTAGATGCTATAACAACTTTATCGTCTGGTTTAATCCCTTTTTCCAACAAACCCAATGACAACTGAGTACTCAATTTCACGTACTCTTCGGTAGAAACGGTTTCCCATTTCCCATTTTTCTTGGTAGCTAAAGAAACGTTTAACGGCTTATTTTCAAGTTGATATCGTGGAAAATCGAATAGACGCGTTGGGGTTTTCATGCGCAAAATTATTAGAGGTTACGAATTCATTTTTTCAAAAAATCATGCAAAATTTTCAGCCCCTAAAATAAGCTGATATTTTTATATCTACCAAATCTCTATTCATTTTAAGAATTCCATAGCGAATAGGAAGAAGTTTGTCGTGCTACATACACGCATAAGCTGTAATTTTGCGCACTTTAAAAATTGACTTTTTACAAAAATGACTAACAACAGCAGAGAATTTTCCGTTGACCAGCAAAATTTGTTGCATTTGGCAAGCAAGTATGGTACTCCTTTATACGTGTATGACACCGAAATTATGGAACGCCAATACAAACGCTTAAAAAAGTCATTTTCCAAGCTCGATACACACTTCAATTACGCTTGTAAGGCATTATCAAACATCAATGTTCTGCGCTTTTTCAAAGGACTAGGGGCTGGTTTGGATACCGTTTCTATTGAAGAAGTTCAGCTAGGCCTTCACGCAGGATTCGCGCCGGAGCAGATTATTTTTACCCCGAACTGCGTTTCGTTTGAAGAAATCAAAATGGCGGTTTCTTTAGGCGTACGCATCAATATTGACAACCTATCTATTTTAGAGCAATTTGGCAACGAGTACGGTTCGAGCTACCCCGTATGTGTGCGTATGAATCCGCATATCATGGCGGGAGGAAATACAAAAATCAGTACCGGGCATATTGACTCAAAGTTTGGAATTTCCATCCACCAAATGCGTCATTTGCAACGCATTGTTGAAAGCTACAAGCTAAACATCACCGGATTGCACATGCATACGGGTAGTGATATTTTGGATGTTGACGTTTTCATTAACGGAGCCGACCTTCTTCTTGAGTGTGCTTTTCAGTTTAAAGATTTGGAATACATCGACTTTGGAAGTGGTTTTAAAGTCGCCTATAAACCCGGAGATTTGGAAACAAACGTGGAGCTGTTAGGTAAAAAAATGACCAGTTTGATGGAGCGTTTTTTTGAAGAATACGGTAGAAAGCTCACCATAGAATTTGAACCCGGAAAGTTTTTAGTTTCCCAAAGCGGCTATTTTTTGGCCAGTGTAAACGTGATTAAGCAGACCACCGCTACGGTTTTTGCCGGAATTAACACGGGATTAAACCACCTTATTCGTCCGATGTTTTACGATTCTTATCATCACATTACCAATCTTTCCAATCCCGAAGGACAAGAGCGCATATACACGGTGGTGGGATACATTTGTGAAACGGACACCTTTGCTTGGGATCGTAGAATGAATGAAGTTCGAGAAGGAGATGTGCTATGCTTCCACAATGCCGGTGCTTACTGCTTTACGATGGCATCAAATTACAATAGTCGACTAAAACCGGCGGAAGTGATGCTGCATAAAGGCAAAGACTACCTCATCACCAAAAGACAAAACTTTGAAGATTTAATTGTAAATCAAGTTGAAGTAGAGATGTAGTCAAACTTTCGAAATCAGGCTTTTTGATTTTCCAGCAATAGCGAGGAATATTTGGTCTTTTCGTGTGTTTGTACTTTTCCATCTAACTCATTTGATAATTGTTAGACAAAGGGTCACAAAGGAGTCACAAAGTTGAATAGGTTACATAATAAATCTACGCGCAACTTTGTAAATTCTTCGTGTTCATTGTGTAATAGCTATTAGGTCTATTTTACAAGTAATCAAAGTTAGCATCTTTGTTTTACTTATGCGTCTATTTCAAAATAGTAGACAAACGTTGTGCAAAACAGGATACAACAGAATTTGGTAGAGACAATCTGTGCGTCCGCATTCACATCGTCAACTCGCCGGATGATAGGCGAACAAGATTCAGCATTATTTTTGGAGGCATTAGCCCTATGATTCGGTTTGAATATAATGAGATATTACATCAAATAACTTGTTTCAATACAATTACCAATGTTGGGACGGGATATTTTGGTTTTGCAGTGACATGAATAACAAAATGGGGCATGGAACGTTGGTTTACTACCGAAGGTTTTCAATAATCACTACATCAAATTTTCATCCTTCAAAATACGCTCTACTTCTTCCTCAGGCATACTCACTATTCTTGAGATAAACGAAATTTCCGCTCCATTCTTAAACGCCAAAACAATTGTTTGAACTTTAGATTTTTCCATGCCTTGCTCAA
>JBHYFA010000155.1:0-2976 GCA_051859825.1 Schleiferiaceae bacterium | reverse complement strand
GATATTGTAGTGTTGTAGGAATGGCTGATAACGTGTATTTTTGACGGGCTGAATATGACGAAGCGAAAGCAAAAAGGCTTCAAAGTTTCGTTTATTTGGTAGTTATACCGCATTATAAAATGAAGACAGTAACAACCATAATCGTATTTATAACCTTTCTGTTAGCCTGCGGACAGGTTAAACAAGAAAATACTGTATTAACCGAGACAACAAATGACTCACAACAAGAAAACGACATTGCCAAATTGTGGGTGAATGAAATTAAAAGCCAAACTTATTTTAAGAAACTTGATATTAATTCAGTTGAACTTAGAAATTTGGACATCAGTAACATTTTAGCATATAACGATACAGCAGAAAATGAAGTGCCAGGACATTTTTCAACATACAAAGGAGCATTAGGACAAAACTTTGAAAGAATTGACTTTCACTTTTATTCAGTAAGCAAAGTGAAAAATCAAGACTATGAATTGAAAAAATTAATGAGAAAAGGAACCGTCATTGACACGCTAATAGGACACTTAAAGCTCATAGAAGCGTATGAATTTCCTGAACTATTCGGTGACGAAAATATGAAGGCAATGACTTTTCTTTACGATTTTAATTTCGCATTAAAAAATCCTGACAGGGGACTGACGATAAATGGAACAAGTTCAGTATCATTTTATGTAAGTAATGGAGTTGCGAAAAATTTTTGGATGGAAGACGGTTCTTTAAGAGAATACATTAGAACATTTGTTGGCTATTATATTGACAATAAAACAGACGAGAAACAAAATTGTGTATTCGCACTTGATGTCGCAGGACTTTATTCTTACCTGCCGTTTTGTGACGACTTTTACTATATTGACGAAGAAAATTACTCGCCTGACTATTTTTTAATTAAGGAAAAATATAGACAATTTGGTTGGCAAGACTATGACTATAAAAACCCTAATAAAGACGAATGGTGGAGAAAATAACGCGGTATAACAGCACCTACCCAAAAGTGGCGGTTCAGTGGTTAAATCAAGCTTTGTGCTACTATCAAAGTTTAGCTTCGCTGCTACTTCGTGGTGTGCTTGGTTGACAGTGAATCGCTTCGAAATCGCCACCTTCGGGTAGCTGCAAAACGTTAGCAAACATTTTAAGAAAAGCTTGAGAATATCAGAAGTCAGAAAACGCATTTAAAAATAGATTAACATATTATTAATAAGAAAAGATTATGGAGCAGGACAATAAGACTTTAGCTGAATTAAACAAGAAAATAACACTTCTTGAAGAAACTCTGTTCGCTAATCAAATTGGGTATTGGGAACTTTATTTAGATAGTGATAAAGTTATATGGAGTGATGTGGTTTATGATATCCATGAACTACCCCGAAACTTAGGCTTAAGTAAAACTCAAGGGATAAATTATTATCATCCCGATTATCAAGAAATAGTTTCAAAAGCTGTTGAAAGTTGCATAGTTAATGCCGAACCTTTTAATATCGAATGCATACTTATTACAGCTAAAAAGAATGAAAAATGGGTTAGAGCAACAGGAAGAAAAAAAGGCAATAGATTACTTGGTAGTTTTCAAGATATAACCGATATAAAAAATCAAGAACTAAAGTTTAAGGGAATATTCAACTCCACTTTTACCTTTATCGGTTTTTTAGATACAAAGGGAATTTTGCTCGAAGCCAATGATACAGCGGTCAATCTGGCCGGCATAAAGCATAGCGATGTTATCGGAAAATACTTTTGGGACTGTTATTGGTGGCAGATTTCTGAACAAGCACAGGAAGAGCTTAAAGTGAATTTTCAGAAGGCACTATCGGGTAAAACTGTGGAATATGAAGTGGCTGTTTGGATTGCCAACAAAACCCCAATCACCATTCTCTTTACACTAAAACCGATTTTTGATGACCATGGAAAAGTGATTTATGTTATTCCAGAAGGTCGGCCTGTGCAAGAACTTGTGGATTCAAGAAGGAGATATAAATCCGTATTGGAAGGAACTAATGTGGGCACATGGGAGTGGAATGTGCAAACAGGGGAAACGAAGTTCAATGAAAGATGGGCAGACATCGTGGGCTACACCCTTGAAGAACTTGCTCCAATCAGCATTGAAACCTGGATAAAACTGGCGCATCCTGATGACTTGGAAGAATCCGGCAAAAGATTAACTGCTTGTTTTGAAAAGAAATCTGAGTTCTATGAGTTTGAAGCCCGGATGAAACACAAGGATGGCCATTGGGTGTGGGTGCATGACCGTGGTAAAGTAATGGTATGGACTGATGATGGCAAGCCTTTGTGGATGTATGGTACCCACCAGGATATCAGCAAAAGAAAAAAAGCTGAGGAAGAAAGCAAACGCACTTCTATCCTTTTAGAAGCCGCGCAGAGTATGGCCAAAATTGGAGCCTGGGAACTTGACCTGGCTACCGGCAAAACTTTTTGGACAGATGAAGTCTATCATATCCATGAAGTAACAAAAGATTTTGACCATAACAAAGTCAACGGGATTGAATTTTACCATCCTGATTACCGACCGATTATCACAAAAGCCATTACAGAAAGTATTGAAAAACAAATCCCTTTTAACGTAAAATGCAAGTTAATAACCGCTAAAAACAACCTGCGTTGGGTGCGCTCATCGGGCTATCCGCTTCTTAAGGAGGGTAAAGTTACCCACCTGATAGGAATGTTCAGAGATGTCACCGAAGAAGAGGAGGCTAAAGAAGCCATCATTCGCGAACAATCTTTTTCTAAGCAACTGCTCGAAAATATGGCAGATGGCTTTTCTGTGGTAGATTTCGAAGGAAAACAAATCGGTGTGAACAAGGCTTTTTGCGAAATGACAGGTTTTTCGGAAGAAGAGCTAATAGGGCAAACCGCACCGTATCCCTATTGGCCCGAAGAGGAATTAGAAAATATTGGCAAGGCTTTTCAGCAAACGTTGGCAGGAGAACTGAGCTCGTTTGAACTCACCTTCAAAAGGAAAAATGA
>JBHYFA010000154.1:578-2994 GCA_051859825.1 Schleiferiaceae bacterium | reverse complement strand
GGCAACGTCGCCGGGCAAATAGCTTAATTCCCGTACTTTATATTTCTTTCTTTCTGCCCAGCGCATATACATACGCATAAGCATTTCTGCCCAGTCGCAGCTTTCAGTTCCACCCGCTCCGGCAGTAATTTGCACTACGGCACTCAAAGCATCCTCTTCACCCGAAAGCATGTTGCGAAACTCGAGGTCTTCGAGTTTGTCGATACAATCCTTTTTTATTTGTTCCAATTCAGCCTCTTCGAGAAGACCTTCTTTAATAAACTCTTCTCCATTTACCCATTCTTCATGCAGGCGCATAACATCTTCATAGCCTTCAATCCAGAATTTAAGCTCACGAATTTGCTTCATCACGCTTTCGGCCTTTTTGGAATCACCCCAAAAGTCGGGCGAAGCCGTTTTTTCTTCCTCATTTATCAATTCAATTTTTTTTGAATCGATATTGAGATAGCGCCTCAAATCTTCTATGCGTTCCTTTATTTCTTGTATTTCTGCCATAGCCTGCAAAAGTACTCAATACGCATATAAAATGGAAGTGTTTTTTCTGAGGTTAAATTCAAAAATTCTTTGACTGTAGAGGCTAAAGATGATTTTAGCTAAACGTGCCAATAATTTTGCTGTTTGCCGCATGACATTTAGGTAGTAGGGCACTATTCTCCTTCATTTTAGAAAACCAGCCTGGAGAGGATATTGGCGAATTAGATAAAAGAAATACCACTAATAGACAGATAATTACTCCTTGGACAACACCAAAAGCGCCACCAAGAACTTTGTTTAATGGGCCAAGATTAACCTTACGAAACAGGTTGCCAACTTTTCTCCATAAAAATGAAATAAGGGCGATAGCTAAAAAGAGTACAACAAACAGAATGATATAATTCTTATGAGCAAACTCCATATTCGACTGCGACGCCAAGCCAGCAAGCTTGTCTTTAAAGATAAAAATCAATACAATCAGTGCTATAATGAAGACAGTCAACGAAAGAAAAGACTTAGAAAAACCGGCTTTAAATCCATAAACAGCCATTAACACGGGGGGAATAACGAGGAGGATATCAATAATACTCATAGGTTGTGGGGTTTGATGGGGGGTAAAAAAATTGTTTAGCTATGGTTTAATATTTCGAAAAACAAATTCGAAACACATTACAAAATTAGATGCTTTTTTTACAATCTCAGACTGAAAATAAGTAGTTTATTTTTGACTTGAACGTATCTTCACAGAAGTGTTTTCTATTCATTAGTGAAATTGAAATACTAATTCTAGTGTTTATTTAGAAACAGTATAAATAATTTTTTTATTCGACCCCTGTGTTTGAAATTTGCAATTTAGAATTAATACAAATAACGACCGAAATGAAGGTACTGATTGCAATAGAAAATGAAATCATTCGTGAAGGTGTAGTAAAGATTATGGAGGTCGCTTTTCCAAATTACTATTTTTATTTTCAAAGAGATAGTAAATTGGACTTTAAACATGATTATAGTGGTGTAATAGCGAGTGAAGAGTCCTTAGCTAAGCTGGAAGAGTATAATCAATTAAGCCTAATTCCTTGGCTGGTTATACTTTCACGCCAAACAAAAATTGATTTTTCAAAACTTCCCGGAAAACCTACAGCCGTCTTGGATTTGAATTGTGCATCGGAGGAAATCATTTTTGCTTGGAACTGCCTGCTTCGCGATAAGCCTTTTGTTTGTGGGACTATTTTAAGTGAAAGTACGAATAACGATCGTAAATACAATATTGAACTGAATCTTAGAGAATTACGCATTCTACAATGTATAGCCAAAGGAATGAAGACTCCCGAAATCGCGGATCTTCTTTTTCTCAGCCATCACACCATCAATTCATATCGGAAAAATTTACTTAAGAAGTTTGAAGTTAAATCCCCCGTTGAACTTGTTGTGAAAGCCATTAAAGAAAGTTATATAGCCATTTAATTCAGTTTTGTCTTCTTTCGACAAGTACGAACTACGTCTTTCTCAGCTCAAATATTTGCCGTATTCCCAAAATAGTGAATTAAATACACTAATTCTAGTATATCTTTTTTGTCAGTTTTAGCACCCTTTACTTTTTACTGAGCCTATACTTTTGCAATGTAGAATTAATCTAAATAAAGATAATGGAATTATGATCGTCTTTAGCAAAATAAGTGATATGCATTGGAAATACAAGAAGACTATAGTATTTATGATTACTCTTTTAAGTCTATCTGCTTGTTCACCAAATAGCGAATCGCAAGAGGAAGATTTACGAATCATCAGTTTGGGAGGAGCTATATCCGAAATTCTTGCAGAGCTTGAAGTATTAGATAAGGTTGTAGCTCGTGATGTGACCTCAATATATCCAGAGTCCTTACTTGAGATTCAAAATTTAGGACATCATTCTCAGGTAAAATTGGAGTCTATTTTGGCGGTT
>JBHYFA010000154.1:0-568 GCA_051859825.1 Schleiferiaceae bacterium | reverse complement strand
AAAACACGCATTTCTAAGTATCCCATTCAAATCGTGGAATTTGAGCAAAATTTCAATCCTTTGTCTACCAGAGAGATGATTGATTCCCTTGGTAAATTATTTTCAAAAGAGGAAAAAGCTCAAACATTGATTACAAACTTGCCAAGCGAGCCCATGCATATTCCCACATCGCCTAAAGTTATCTTCATTTACGCTCGGGGGGCGGGGGCTTTAAATGTGGCGGGCGATAATACGTTCGCGTCGTCACTAATTCAATTAGCGGGGGCGCAGCAAGCTGTAAGCGGATTTGACGGATTTCGTACCCTTACGCCAGAGGCTCTAGCAGCAGCAAACCCAGATTATTTGCTCTTTTTTACTCAAGGTTTTGAGGCACTAGGTGGGGAGCAGGGAATACTGAACATTCCGGGAGTAAAGGAAACTACGGCTGGTAAGAATCGGGCTTTCATTCATATGGATGCTTCACTACTCAACAATTTTGGCCCTAGATTGGGCGATGCCGTTTTGGAGTTGAATAAAAGATTGAGCAACAATGAGTAGTAAAATCAATCATATCTCCAAGTTAATCTGC
>JBHYFA010000153.1:0-3133 GCA_051859825.1 Schleiferiaceae bacterium | reverse complement strand
TGATAGCAATGTATTCTGGACAGAAGAAGGTCATCGCATGAGTTGGCGAATGATGCTGCGCAGTAAATCCGGCTATGTTGACTATACCGTAATAAACGCTGAGACCAATGCCTACATCCCGCTTCGTCTGCGGGAACATCTCACGGAAAAACAAATTCGTTCGCTAGGAACACACCCAGATATGATATGGCAGTTTGCTCAGTATATTCGTAAGCATTTTGCAAAAGAAGGAATAGAGGTAAAGGTCTTCGCCGATGCTCGCGTGAGCCTTAACGGCAGAATAAACCAAGCACTCACCGACCCTAAGGTTGACCTCGCTTCCGAACCCTGGGATCACTTTAGAGCAAAGAAATGGCTTACCGATTTTCAGTTTGAAAAGTCGATTATCGAGGTGCTTAAATCGCCCAGAAGCGAATTAAAGCCATAATATTCAACATCTTTCACTACATTTTCCTTATTTAAAAAAATTCTAAATAAGTCTTGCGCGTTTTTTCGTGTCACCCTATTTTTGCCGCGTTATTTTTAATTATTCCAAATAAAAATTAATTCATGCGCTGGCAAATTATTTCCTTGATTAGCTTAATCTCGTTAAATGCATTAGCAAACCAAATTGGCATTGATGGTGACACCCTAAAAACGTCTGAATCCACAATATCCCGAGAAGTGCACACAATTTCAATATTTGTTGGAGGAGAAAATGACGCTATGGGTGGAGCAACCATAAGACTATTAAATACCAATTTTGAGGGAATAACCAATAGTAATGGACTTTGCTTGCTTAGGCAGGTTCCGGCAGACTCCTACACCTTAGAAGTTCGATTTATCGGTTTTAAAACCATCAGAAAAGAAATTGATATTAATGCAGAAAACACCAAATTTTTTTTCAAACTTGACCCGGATCCGTTTCAACTTCTAGCCACACAAGTTATTGTTCAGCGCGATCATCTTTTCAGAAATATTCCCGGTAGTGTAAAAGTTACTTCGAAAGAAGAGCTTGACAGAATGCAACCCGTTACGGCAAATGAAGTCCTTCGACGCACTCCTGGTCTCCACGTGGTTGATGAAGAAGGTGCAGGATTGCGACTCAACATCGGTGTACGAGGCTTAGACCCCGACCGTTCGAGAAAAGTATTGATTTTGGAAGATGGTGTACCCGTGGCGCTTAATCCCTACGGTGAACCTGAAATGTATTATTCTCCATCAATCGACCGTATGCAAGGGGTAGAGGTTATTAAGGGTAGCGGACAAATTCTGTACGGTCCTCAATCTGTGGGTGGGGTAATCAACTTTATTACCGCAGACCCGCCAATAGAGCAAGAAGCAAAAATAAAGCTACAAGGCGGCCAAAGTGGCTACTCTTCGCTATTGGCACAATACGGAAATACCTATGACAATACCGGGGTGCAAGTTACCTATTTGCGCAAGCAGGCCGATAATATGGCGGGAACGCAGTTTCTACTCAATGACTTAAACGCCAAAGTGCGCATTCCGCTTTCTAGGCGTTCGGTTTTAGGAATAAAAGTCTCGGCCTATGATGAAAACTCCAACTCCACGTACTTGGGTATGACTCAAAGCATGTTTGACCAAAGAACCAACGACTTTGAGTTTATTGCTCCCAATGATAATCTAGATGTTCGACGCTTTGCAATGTCGGCCAATCACCGCTACATCATTGGAAACGGTTGGAATTTGCAGAGCACCTTTTTTGCAAACACAACTACACGAGACTGGCGCAGACAAGATTTTGTCAATAACGCCTTTGATGAAAATGGGAATAACATCATTCCAAACGATTTTACCGGAATGCTTTGGGGCGACACTACGGTTGCCGGAGGGGCAATCTTCATGCGCGACCGCACCGGAAATCGCAATCGCACGTTTCAAGTGGCCGGCTTTGAGCAAAAGCTTACATTCGACACCATTTTTTCTCAAAATCTAGAGTATAAGCTGCACGTAGGATACCGCTATATGTTTGAGAGAGCGTTCGAACAGCGTATCAATGGTACTTCGGCAGAAGCGATTTCTGGACAGCTCATCAACGATGAAGTTCGCACCGGTAACGCCATAAGTGCATACATTCTTAACCAGATCAAAGTGGGTAAATATGTTGAAGTCTCTCCAGGACTGCGCTATGAAGATTATAGCTTTGAAAGAGAAATATTCCGTCAAGCAAGTATAGATACACTGATCAATGCAAGCAATCGGGTTCAGACGTTTATTCCGGGGGTTGGTATTGGCATATTTGCCGGTCAAAACCTTAACTTCTACGGCGGTGTTCATAGAGGATATTCTCCACCTAGGGTGAAAGACGCCATTGACTTTAGCTTTGTCAATCCGGTTTTGGATTTAGATGCCGAAAAAAGTTGGAACTACGAATTAGGTTTGCGAACCAAACTTGCCCCTGGAGTAAAAGCTGAATTGGCATATTTCCTACTCGATTTTGAAAACCAAGTAATTGCGGCATCCGAGTCGGGTGGAGAAGCCTTTGGTGTAGTAAATGCCGGAGCCACGCTAAACCGAGGAGTGGAAGCGTCGTTAGAAGCAAACTTCCGAGACCTTCTTAACACCTCTTGGCTGATTCTCTTAGACGTGCAAACTACTTTTCTTAGAGCAACTTTTAATGAAAGCAGACTAGTAAATGGTCAAGACATCCGTGGAAACAGACTCCCCTATGCTCCTGATCTTACTGTATCGGCAGGACTTACCGCTGAAGCGCCTTTTGGCACAGGGCTGCGCTTTACATTTACCCATGTAGGGGAACAGTTTACCAACGATATTAACAGCATTGAACCCAGCAATAATGGTCGGTTTGGCAAAATGGACGCATTTAGCTTGTTGGACTTTGGAATCTACCACGACATTCGTCCTTGGAAAACACGAGTGAATATTGCGGTGAAGAATATTACTAACGAGCGATATATTGCAACCAGACGTCCTCAGGGAATTAGCATTGGGCTTCCTCGGTTTATAACAGCAGGTGTTGAAGTTCAACTCTAATTAATGTCTGTCTATAAAGTCCGATGACGGCGTTATGCTCATCCGAAAATCAGGTCATCCCGACAAAGACTTGTCGGGACTCCTGATTTTCAGATTTCGCATGCCTTGTCCTCGAACTTTCTAGCCTAGACATTCC
>JBHYFA010000152.1:0-3151 GCA_051859825.1 Schleiferiaceae bacterium | reverse complement strand
AAGATGATGGAGTATTAGCTCTTTTGGATAACGCCCGCTTTTCGGTGTATCCCAACCCCACAACTTCAGTAATACGTGCCGAATAGCAAATGGAAGATGGCGAACATGTATCCTTCAAAGAAGTTCGTTTATTGGGGCTAAACGGAAAAATAGTACACGCGTTTTCAAAACCATCTCTTCCTTTGGACGTGGATATGCAAGCCCTGCCGCATGGAACATACGTTTTGTGGATTATGCCGGAAGAAGGTGAGGTGCGCAGGGTGAAGGTGGTGAAACAGTAATAAACAATACTATGATGCGAAGAACCTATTTCTGTTTAATGTTCTTGTGTGTAATGTCCGTTTCAGGCTTTGCGCAGATAAATAAGCATTCTTTTGGGGCGAGTATCAACAATGGGATAATACTTGTTCCTGAGGAAAATAGAGGTGTTAATGCTATTACGGGAGAAGATATGATTAACCCTGCGCATGCTATTTATCTTTTTGGAATTGGTGGTAGTTATTTGAACTCCACCAAAAAATGGTTGGCTTGGCGCACCAGTATGAACTTTGCAGTGACCTCTAAATATGAAAATTATCCTGAGTCATTTGATGGAATGATTAGTAGGCATTATCAAAGGGATTTCTTTGTTGAAATAGGTTTTGGCCCCATGTTTACGTATCAAAAAGAGGATTTTGGCGTTTACATAGGAGGCGCTATTGATTTTATGTTTTTTGGCTCGCATGAGAAGGGAATTCCTCCTAGTGATAGGGATATCGTGAGAATAGCACCATTTCCCATTCCTACCCCATCCCTTTACTTAGGCTACTGGCAGCGAATGGGCAATGTAAACAGCCCTTGGTATTTTGAAGTATCACTTATGCGGAGAGTACCTCGAGGGATAATTAATTTGTTTGGATATGAAAGTAGTCCTGTAATGTTCTCTTTAAATACAGGCTTTCGCTACGAGATTAAATAATTCCTTATGTCTAAAAATTACATTTACACAGTAGCACTATTGCTCTCAATTCCTGTCTTAGGTTTTTCTCAAAAGCAGTATAAAACGCCTGTTCATTCTATGGGGATGGAGGTGAGTTGGTCGTCAAGTTGGCTTGAAGGTTTTCCATCTAATTATAATGATCCGGGTTATGATGGGTCGAGGCATTTAGTAGGTTTTGGAGGGTCAATCGTTATTCCCTACCAATATGCACCTAAGTCGTCGTTTTTTGGGTTGCAATCTGGATTAGGTTTTTTTATGTGGGGAACTACGCATCAATCCAATAATTCGTGGGGAAGAGAAACAGAAAGTCTTTATTTTTTAGGGATTCCTATGGCTGTTCAGCTAAAAGTTTTTCGCCCTTTTTGGGTGGAACTGGGTGTGCAAACCAACTTCGCCGTTTACAACACAATATTGGAAGCCGGTGCATGGAATGCATCCAATTCTCAGCCTCCTGGAAGCCTTCCTTTTGCTGAACTACAAGGTATTTTTGGCTTTCGCTATCATGTATATCGCTCACTTTCTTTTAAAGCTCGTGTTCATGTGGGGTTAACTCCGGCATATCAAAGCGAAAATTGGCTTTCATTCTTTGCGGAAGATACACACCAATTCCGATTCGTTGCTTTTGAAATGGGCTTGAGCTATTTGTTCCCGTTGAAAAAGTAAATGGGCTTTTGTGAGTCTATTTTGAGCTTTTCCAACTATCTCTTTGGAATTATTACACAAAGCTCACAAAGGAGGCGTAAAGTTTCACAAAGTTGAATGTTTTGCATAACAGAACTTTGTGCACTTTTGTGGATTCTTCGTATTTCTTTGTGTAATAGCCTTTAAGTCAGCCCTCTGCCCTCTGCCTTACCTCCCCTAAAGCCAAACAACGTACAACAACCCCAGCGGCACACTACCCGCCAAGTATCCCCAAATAACCTCGCTCAAACTATGTGCTTCCAGTTTCAGCCGCGCCCAACCTACCAAACCTCCCGTGAGTATGAGTATGGCTACGAGGTGGGTGGAAACAAATTCACCCTGATGGGCTAAAAAAACACTCAAACTAATAAGACCACTAATGCCGGCGGTGTGCGCGCTGATTTTGGTTTTTTGCAAGAAAATCAATTGAATGAGTACGGTGGTGGCGGCGGCGAGTAAAAAAACGTAGAGTAGGGGTATGGCTTCTACACCCTGCATCAGTTGCGCAGTGAAGTAGAAAAATACCCCGCCAATGATAAATGGCGCCCGACGATCGCTGCGCTTTTTCATGAGCAGCGATTCGATATATCCCAAGCGCCAAAGAGCTAAGCTAAAGATGAGGGGGAGGAGGTAGGTGCCCGTTACCACAATGAGCAAGAGTCGTTTTTGTAGCTCCGGCGAGAGATAAAATGCGTAGTTCCGAATGATGAGGAAGACGCCCAAAACCGGCATGAATGACGGGTGTATAACGTAGGAAATAAATTGGGCCAGACTCCTCATCTTAAATTTCTTTTCTCAAACGCGCCACCGGAATATCCAGCTGCTCACGGTATTTGGCAACGGTTCTACGCGCTATGGGGTATCCTTTCTCTTTGAGAAGTTTGGCCAGTTTTTCATCCGTCAATGGCTTGCGCTTATTTTCCTCGCTGATGCTTTCCTCGAGAATTTTCTTGATTTCGCGGGTTGAAACTTCTTCTCCTTCTTCGTTGGTCATGCTTTCACTGAAGAATGACTTTACCAGCATGGTTCCGTAAGGCGTCAGAACGTACTTGCTGTTCGCCACCCGCGAAACGGTGGAGATGTCCATTTGAATTTCCTCGGCAATGTCTTTGAGAATCATCGGGCGCAATTTTTTCTCGTCACCGGTAAGGAAATACTCTTTCTGGTAGTTCATGATGGTGCTCATGGTGATGTAGAGCGTGTGCTGACGCTGGGCAATGGCGTCGATGAACCACTTGGCGGCATCGAGTTTTTGCTTGACAAATTGCGCAGCTTCGGTCACTTTTTTATCTTTTTTACTGCCTTGTGCCTTGTAGGCCTCCAGCATGTTGCGGTACTCCGGACTCACATTTAACTCCGGAGCGTTGCGAGAGTTCAAGCTAAGTTCAAGTTCCCCATCATCAATGGAAATGATGAAGTCGGGGGTGATGGCTTGGGAAATACTGCGCCCGGTTTCCACGGCATTTCCCGGTCGAGGGTTGAGTTTGCTGA
>JBHYFA010000151.1:0-3227 GCA_051859825.1 Schleiferiaceae bacterium | reverse complement strand
ACCTTTTTTTCAACCGAGCATAACGAAGCTCTCGGACTTTATAGACAGACATTAAATAGTGTTTGTTCATAAAGTGCAAGTGGCTGCTCTAGAAAGTTCGAGAGCGAGGCTTGCGAAAGTTAAAAATCAAGAGCTTACTGAAGTAAGTGACTTTATTTTTAACTGAGCATAACGAAGCTATCGGACTTTATAGACAGCCACTAAATAGCGTGATTTCCTAAAAACATCTAATACCCCCCAAACAATTGTTAATGCGATTAATGGGGAGATTTTTTTATGGAAATCGGCATAAATCGTGTGATTTTTCAAAATTAAATCACACGATTATGACTGCAATAGAATCCGCCTCCACCCTATTCAATCCACTGCGTTCTTTTGTGAAAAAGAGCTCATTTTCATCCATACTGCTATTTCTATCGGCGCTTAGTGCAGTCATTCTAGCCAATTCGCCTTGGAACTACGGAATGCAGAAATTCCTGAACCAAACCATTGGTTTTACCATAGGAAACTTCCAAATCTACAAGCCGTTATTGCTATGGATAAACGACGGATTAATGTCGATTTTCTTTTTTGTAGTTGGCTTAGAACTCAAACGCGAAATACTCAACGGCGAATTATCCTCACCGAAAAAGGTAATTATGCCCATCGTTGGCGCCATCGGGGGCTTGATGGTTCCCGCGCTGATATTTATCTATTTCACCGGAAGCTACAGCGCGGAAGCCGCCAGAGGATGGGGCATCCCTATGGCCACCGATATTGCTTTTGCACTGGGCGTACTCTATCTGCTAGGCGATAAAGTTCCCATTCAATTGAAAGTCTTTCTTACCGCTCTGGCCATCATCGACGATATAGGGGCGGTGCTCGTAGTGGCTATTTTCTATACCGCGGAAATATCCACCATGAGTTTAGGCATTGGCGCACTCATTTTTGGCCTCATGGTTATGCTCAACCTCATGGGTGTTCGAAGTGTTTTAATTTATGCTATTTTAGGAATCGGTGGATTATGGATAGCCGTGCTACTATCCGGTGTTCACGCTACCATCGCCGCTGTGGTGGCAGCCTTTGCCATTCCCGCTAATCGTCAAATAAACAAAAGTGAGTACGCGGAAAACCTCAACGACCTCCGACTAAAATTTATCCAAGAAAAATCCAACCCCCAAAAACCCGACCTGCTCACACCCAACGAGCAAAACATTCTGGGCGAAATCTCCCGTATCACCAATGAATCCATTTCGCCTTTGCAAAGACTGGAAACCAGCATGCACGGATTGGTGCTCTTTTTTGTCATGCCCGTTTTTGCCTTGGCCAATGCCGGAGTAAATATCGACTCGTACTTTGTTGAAAACCTCCTCAGTCCCATTTCGCTGGGAATCATCTGCGGACTCGTTCTGGGAAAAGTAATCGGCATTTACGGCTTCTGCATGCTCGGGCTCAAGCTCAGACTTTACCAAATGCCCGAAGGAATTACCAACAGAATGATACTCGGTGTATCGCTACTGGCGGGAATTGGCTTCACCATGTCGCTCTTTATTACTTCACTTGCCTTTGAAGACTACACCTATATTGCTCAGGCGAAGACGGGTATTTTGGCAGCTTCGAGTATTGCGGGTACAGTGGGATATTTGATATTGAAAAATACCAAACCCAATAAAATACAATGATGAAGGTTCAGGTGAAAATTGCTGTTTTACCTATGTGACTAAAGTCAGCAAAAACCTCAACCCTTCCTTCGTTCCTTTGTACGGCAAAAGTGTAACAACCGATGCATCCATTTATTTTTGAAATAACCAACCATAAAAACTGATTCGTTATGAAAGTAGAACAAATCTATACCGGCTGTATTGCCCACGCCGCTTATTATCTTGAAAGCAAAGGAGAAGCAGCCGTTTTCGACCCTCTTCGTGAAGTGCAACCCTACATCGACCGTGCGGAAAAAGACGGTGCGAAAATGAAATACGTTTTTGAAACCCACTTCCACGCAGATTTCGTTTCGGGTCACCTCGACTTAGCTAAAAAAACGGGCGCGGAAATCGTTTATGGCCCCACGGCTAAACCCGGTTTTGAAGCCATCATTGCTGAAGACAACCAAGAATTTAAAGTAGGAGACTACACCGTCCGCGTGATTCATACCCCTGGACACACCATGGAATCGACCACCTACCTCCTCATCGACGAGAACGGAAAAGAACACGGAATCATCACGGGTGATACCTTGTTTATCGGTGATGTAGGTCGTCCAGATTTGGCACAACACGTTATCGCCGACCTTACCGAGGAGAAACTGGCTTCTCACCTCTTCGATTCATTGCGCAACAAAATCATGCCTTTGAGCGACGACCTTATTGTGTATCCGAACCACGGTGCTGGTAGTGCTTGCGGTAAAATGATGAGCAAGGAAACCACCGATACCCTAGGTAACCAAAAGAAGACCAATTACGCCCTGCGTGCCGACATGACCCGCGAGGAATTCATCAAAGAACTGCTTACCGGACTTACCGCGCCTCCGGGATACTTCCCTAAAAACGTGTTGATGAACATCCAGGGTTATGACAGTTTGGATACCGTAATGGATCGTGCACACCAGCCTTTGAGTCCGGATGGATTTGAAGCCGCCGCCAACGAAACCCGCGCCTTATTGCTCGATACACGTCAGGCCGACGATTTCGCCAGAGGCTTTGTTCCGAATAGCATCAATATTGGGCTAGACTCCAATTTCGCCATGTGGGTAGGAGAAATGATTCCCGACATCAAGCAGCAAATTTTGTTGATTACCGATCCGGGGAAAGAAGAAGAATCCATCATTCGCCTTGCGCGCGTTGGTTACGACCACGCCATTGGCTACCTCGAAGGAGGATTTGAAGCTTGGCAGAAAGCCGGTAAAGAAGTAGATAGCATTGAGCGTATCAGTGTGGAAGAATTTGCCGAAGTAGTGAAAGCGGGTGAAAGCAAGATTTTCGATGTGCGTAAAAAGAGCGAATTCGACAGTCAGCACGTACCCGTTGCGGAGAATACTCCACTCAACCAAATCAACGATTTCTTGGCACAATTCCCCAAAAACGAGCGCTTCGTTATGCACTGTGCCGGTGGATACCGCAGTATGATTGCCGCTTCCATTTTGAAAGCCCGCGGGTTTGATAATGTAGTGGACGTGATTGGCGGATTCTCAGCCATCGAAAAAAGCGGAAAAGTAGAAGTAAGCGAGTACGTTTGTCCTACTACCCTTTTGT
>JBHYFA010000150.1:0-3392 GCA_051859825.1 Schleiferiaceae bacterium | reverse complement strand
TTTTTCATGCATTGTTAATTTCCAAAAAACAAGCATATTTATTTTCCGGTAACAAGCTGTATTGATTCATCATAGAATCCTAAAGGCGACATCGTTTTACCAACACTAAATCGCTTAACAAAATTTATATGTGGTACAACGCGGACTTTATCGTCTTTTTGCGGAAATAAAAACTTCAATTCTTCTAATGTTCGCTTATTATTTCTTGGAACAAACCTATTGCTGCACAAATGATAGCTAAACCTATTGATATTTTTTTTAAATACAAATGGGATAGATTGATAGTTGTTAATATTATGAACTATTAAATCAACAATATCCTCTAAATCATAAGGAAGCGGGTGGTTTTTATAAAGATTAGAGTGTCTTAAATTATAAAATGTACCACAAATCACAAAATCTTCTAGATGTAGTGTGTCGATTTTATATCTGTCTTTAATTAAAACAAAGTTTTTGTCAGTAGTCTTAGTATATGACTTGCAAGAAAACATACTGATACAAATAAAAAAGACAAAACTAATTATTTTCATAACAGCCTATTTAATTACGATGAAAACCAGTGTCTTTTTTTTATTCATAATGATGCATTCATGCGTTTACTCGCTCAAAATACTCCTTCAAAACCTCCCCGATAATCTCATCTATTTTCTCAAGGTCAAAAAAGGGATAGGATTCGTCGTCTTTGTCTAAAACTTGATGGTACTTGCTCATTAAAATTAAATTATTCATGTAAACAATCTCGCTGTTTATTATAAAAAAAATATTTAAAGTAACATCCTGTCTTAGGTTTATTGTTTCATCATAAAATCCAATAGGCGACATTGTTTTTCCAACACTAAATTCTTCAATGAAATTAATATGGGGAACAACCCGAATTTTGTTATCTTTTTGGGGAAATAAATATTTCAACTCTTCCAAAGTTCTTTTGTTATTTCTAGGCTCTATTGCGTTGCTGCACAGATAATAGCTGTTTTTATTTAAGCCTTTTTCTTGAACTAAATATGAGGCGTTTAAATTTTTAACCAATAAATCCCAAATGCCCTCTAAATCATAGGGAATAGGATGATTTCTAAACAAATACATGTGTCTAAGATTTTTAAAAGTACCGCAAAAAACAAAATCTTGGAGATAAAGTGTATCATTTTCATATGAATCTTTAGCCAACACGAAATCTTTATTACTGTATTGGGAGTATGGTTTACAAGAAAACATACATAATCCAATAAAAAAACAATAAAAATAACCTTTCATAACATTCTATCTTAGTTGCGATGAAAATATTCGTCGTGTTAAATGTAGTTATCTCTGTCAATCTATTAACATCATCATATTGAAACACATCAGAAGAAAAGAGTTTATGGGTTTTCATAGTGATTGTGTTTAACGGTTTTTGTATCTGTAAAAATTGCAAAGCCCAAACTCAAATTCACCACGCTAAAATACACCGCAACCCCCTCAAGTGCAATAAAAAAAATCGTGCATTTCCATCTTAGTTCAAATACTGGAAAATGTTTCTGCTTGGAAGTTGCTGCGCTTATCGCTAAACGACGAGCGTCATGATTCTAAAACTTTGTGAAGGATAAGACCTGACTTAAAAGCTATTACACAAAGGAACACGAAGAATCCACAAAGGTGCACAAAGTTCTGTTATGCAAAACATTCAACTTCATGAAACTTTGCGCCTCCTTTGTGAGCTTTGTGTAATAATTCAAAATAGATAGTTGGAAAAGCTCAAAATAGACTCACAAAAGCCCATTTACTTTTTCAACGGGAACAAATAGCTCAAGCCCATTTCAAATACTATGAAACGATAGCGGAGGGTATATACTGATACAGTGTTAGGATCTGGAAATCTATATTCAATTTTACGAAAGGCTGGCGTAAGGCCATAATGCAATCTAGCTTTAAAGGAAAACGATTGGAAGAAGTGGTAGCGGAAGCCAAAAACTCCTTGTAGCTCTCCTATGGGAAGCGAACCTGGTGGATCCCTGTCTGTCCAAGGCCAATCACCTGCATAACGCATTGAGTTATACACCGCAAAATTTGTCTGCACACCTCCTTCCAGCCAAAAAGCACTTCCCACTTTAAACTGTGCCACTAATGGAACGCCCACGGAATAAAGGCTTTCAGTACTCTCTAAAATTGACCAACCACTTCGATATGTTCCTCCCCACATAAAAAAACCAACACCCGATTGTAAACCAATAAATGATGACTTGGATGCGTATTGATAAGGAATTATAAATGAACCTCCGTATCCAGTATTTTGCAAAGGGAAGCGCGAAACATTGTTTCGGTAAGATGCAAGCACACTTGCTGACCAACTGACCTCCAAACCAAGTGAATGCTTTGGAGGATTGTATTTTTTTTGTGAAAACCCAATTATCGGAATCAGCAACAAAAACACCAATACTCGACTAAAAGTGTTTAGCATATATTATCGATTTAATTCGTACCGAAAGCCTATATTTAATGTGTAATAAACATCATCTATGTAACTACTTTCTATTAAACTTAATAAACCATGAATCACTCTACGCATAAGCGTTATTTCAAGGAACCAAGGACTATTAATATTACCGACCCGCTGCCAATAACCAATATAAGCAGAAGGCGTTGGATAAGGATAGTTGTCAAATATTACTGAACTCCCATCATAATCTATTGTATGACTCACTAAGTACATCAAATCAAGTGTTCCGCCTATATAAATGCCGAAATCTTCTTTTTGATAGGTGAACATAGGTCCAAAACCAAATTCGGCAAAGAAATCTCTAAAGCTATAACTAAATAATTCTCCATAAATCAATTCCGGAGGTTCATAGCTGCGCGAAGTAGCACCAAGATTAAAATTGGTGCGCCATGCCAACCATTTATTCGTAGAATTCAAATAGCTACCACCTATACCAAAAACATAAAGAAACTTTGCTGGGCGAAAATCTTCTTCATTTGTAATATAATTAATACCCATAGATCTTTGAGGAATATACAATATCCCATTGTTGATATTCGCCCCAAAAGAATGCTTGTTTATCTGGGCAAAGCCTAAAACGGACATTATGCACAAGAGCACGAAACAGAAAAAGGTTTTTCGTATCATAATATTGTTTATTACTGTTTCACCACCTTCACCCTGCGCACCTCACCTTCTTCTGGCATAATCCACAAAACGTATGTTTCATGGGGCAGGGCTTGCATATCCACGTCCAAAGGCAGGGCTGGTTTTGAAAACGCATGTACTATTTTTCCGTTTAGCCCGATTAAACGAACCTCTTTGATGGATACATGATCGCCATCTTCTATTTGCCACTCGGCACGAATTACCGATGTGGTAGGATTGGGATACACCGAAAAGCGGGCGTTATCCAAAAGAGCTAATACTCCATCATCTT
>JBHYFA010000149.1:0-3500 GCA_051859825.1 Schleiferiaceae bacterium | reverse complement strand
AAAACCATACATCCTTAATTTCCAAAAAACCTACATTGTTATTTTCTAGTTACACAATGGGTTTACCCAAAAACGCAAATTGCGCACGTATCTGATGAAATCTCCCCGTAATCAATTCAATCTTCACATAAGGAGAACTTTCCAAAATTTTTAGCGAACAATATTTTGCCCCTGCCTTACTATCCTTATGAATAAGCGCCTTTTTCCCATCGGGTGTTCGAGAATGATAGTTTTTTAAAGTCAATGGCAACTGCATCCCGGAAAAGTCGCCTTCACACTTTGCCAGATAGGTTTTAGTGAACGCTGCATTTTGCATCTGCTCTTGAAGCTTAGTAAACACGCTCTTCTTGCAGGCAAACAAAACCAAACCTTCTACTGCTCTATCAATATAATGAACGGGAAATGGCCCCCACTTTACCTTCTTAGCCTCAGTTTGAATATGCTTTTCCAACCAAGACTTTAAAGTCAAATCAAAATTCCCATCAACCGGAATACCGTGCGGTTTCCTTACTACCATGAAGTCGGCATTGGAATAAATAATTGATGGTTGAGACATATATCTATTGGGCTTCCTCTTCAACAATTTGCTTTAAATCTCTTAGCATAAAGCGATTTATCTGATAGGGATAAGGCTCATAAATGGAATTTGCATCGGTGAAAGTAAACTCAATATCGGCAGAATTTAATAAGTGGATTGCCTCATCCATATTCCCCGTATATAAATGCGCTAAGGCCGAATAGTATTTAGCGTCGGCAAAATTTGAATATCGTTGTAAAGCGTGCTTAAAATACTCTATTGCAATTGAATACTCCTCTTTTTCAAAATGTGCAATACCTAAATAAAATGGGTAAAGAAAGTGATATCCGTCATTACCCCACTCCGCTAATGATTGCTCAAGTGTTTGGTTGAAAAAGTGTATAGCAGTGTCAATCTCGTTCAATTGCAAATGCGAAAGTCCCCTATAAAACGAATAGCGGTGATCCATCACAACGGCATTTCCATTTAATTGCTGAGCAGCATCAAAATCTGCTAGAGCCTCTTTATACGACTTCAAAAAAATACATTTAACAAAAGCCCTGTATTCTATAAAGTCGTTGTTTGCATTATCATATTTCACAGCACTATCTAAAAAAGGTAAGGCCAATTCGTATTTCCGCTGCTTTAGTAATGGCATGGCTTTTTGCTGCCAAAGAAAAGGACTCTCGGGAATAATCATCAAAACACTATCAATATAAAGCTGTCGCTTCATTGAAAAAACAGGCACCTCTCCCGCCTCATACAAATACCTCTCAATACGTAGTGTATCATCTGCAGATAGTTTTGTTTGAAGAACTTCCTCCCCGGGTGATGAGCACGATACAAAAAACAAAGATGCAAGCACAAAAAAACGGAATAACATAAGCTAAAGTATTGTATAATAACTGTTAAGTAGCACTATCGTAGAACACAAAGTAAAATGCTACTTCAATGCTAGGGTTTACAAATATAAATTCTCTTTGAGATCAAAATCACCATTAGCATTTAGAAAAACACATCATTTAACATAGTTATTGGTAAGAAAAGCGCCCCACAAACAGCCATGGCCAATTTTTACCAGTAAAATAAACCATATCCTTTTCGATATGTACACCATTAAGCACACCGCGCAATCGGTAGTTCTTAGCTGTTTTGCTAAAGTCCAAAACCTTATATACAGCTCCCGAGTGTCGATTAGCGAAATATATACGGTGGTCGTACCAGCGATTAAAGGCGAAAGTAGAATCAGAAACGTAGGCCATCTCATTGATAAACTTAAGTTCTTGGCCATTTTGATGGATTCTAAGTTTTCTGTTTTGCTTAAGCATACTGTTTTCTAATACGAATTCGTGTAGGATACTTGTGCCGTCGGAGATGTAAATTTTACCATCAACAGTAAAAACACCCCACCCCTCTTTAATACTTAAGGGAATATCTATAGCATGAGAAAAAACCAAATCCTTTGAAAAAAACAACATTTTATGTTCTTTCCACGTCAAGGCAATAATAGAATCATCATACAAATCAATGCCCTCAAGAAAGTATGACGGATCAACTTTAGTTTCCTTGATAATACGTCGGTTATCTATATCCAAGGCATACAGTTTGGACTTATCATATTGCCCACAAGAAAAATAGAAAAAGTTATCTACTTTCAATAAGCCCTGAGTAAAGCAAGAAAGGTCAATTTTAATGCTATCAATAATCTCAGGCGATTGATTGATGATGTCTTTTCGTTGAAATATGGTGATGCTATGATTTTTTGTTTGCCCATTGCAGGATAAACTGAGGTTAAGCGGCATCGTATAGCTGTTCCAGTCGTGCATAAGAGACAAGTCGATGGTATCATTTTCTTGATCAATAAGAAAAACCTTGCACGGATGAGATGATTGGAGGTCGTTGATAGCCTTCAGAAGAGGTGTAGGTTCCCAAAAGTTTAACTTTGGGAAAGAAGGAAAGGATGAAGAATCTTGAATTCGATTTACGGGACTCCGCTCACAGCTTACAACAAGTGTGACAAAAAAGAAAGCACAAAAAATCAAATAACCCAATCGGACGGTTGATCTGTAACTCAAAATAGAAGAAATATGCGCATATTATTTACCGTTACACCCTGCTCAAAACATTTCCAGAAGCAACTCAAAACTCATAACCCCAAAACTCATAACCCATAACCCTTCTACTATCATCACTTACCACTTTGCCTCACATAATTTGCAATAGCTTTTTCAATGGCAGGTCCGCGTAAACCTTTGGCGATAATTACTCCTTTTTCGTTAATCAAAATAGTATGTGGGATGTTCTGCACACCGTAAATACGTGCTGGTTCAGACTTCCAATATTTAAGGTCACTAACATGACCGTCCCAAACGAGGTTATCTTTTTTAATTGCGTCCACCCATCTTTTATGGTCTTGGTCGAGCGAGACGCTAAAAATTTCAAAGCCTTTTGCTCCGCCAAAATCTTGATCCTTGTACTTTTCGTAAATACGAACCAGGTTAGGATTTTCAGCGCGACAAGGTTGACACCAGGAAGCCCAGAAGTCGATAAGTACAAGTTTACCGCGTAAAGAAGAAAGCTTTATATTTTTCCCATCGGGATTAGGGAAATGTAATTCAGGAGCGACGTTACCAACTCGCGTACCGACATTTGCGCGTTTATCAAAAACAGCTGGTGAGAGTGCGAGAATGGATACTAGGGTAACCGCTAGAACAGAAATTTTCAGATAAATATTGAATTTCATGGTTAAATATATTAAGGAACAAAATTACGTAAAATCTAGATTCAGCGTTTATGTAAAGTCATAAATTGTTCCAAAGAAGAGGAAGGCAAAAAAAACACTATGCACATTAAAAGAGTCATAATTCTAATAATCAAATAGTGACCGAAACAAATTTAATGTTGCGGATAAACCAACTAAGCTAAACGAAAAAAGCCTTTCCTGTATTAGGAAAGGCTTTCAAATAAAAAAGGGCGGCGACAT
>JBHYFA010000148.1:0-3534 GCA_051859825.1 Schleiferiaceae bacterium | reverse complement strand
TGAGTACTGTTTCTCCTTGTTTTTTAGCATGAATAGCTTTAAGTACATCTAAGCCCATATATCCGGTTGCGGTTGCAACGCTGTTGGCACCGCTTCCAATGGGTGGGTTTTTACCTTTATTCTTTTCAGTGTCTTTACAAGAAAATGTGAATGAGGTAATTGCAATGAGAATAATCGCAAGAGTTTTTGTGGTAGGTTTCATTGGAGGTTGTTTTGTTGATTTTTGCTTTGCAAAGAAAAGATTAAACCATGATTCTTTACCATCTATACCCTACTCTCAATCCAATTAGCGGGTCAGGATAAATGAATGGATTTTTGGGCACATTAAACCGTCGCGAAATATTTAAATCGATAAAATAACCTGAGGAAAAGTTATACATGAGCCCAGCTGCAGCATTTACGTAATCGTGGAATTCATCTATACCTGCCAAAACACCCACATAAGGTGAAAACTTGGTGGTATTGTAACGCGAATCAAGATGGTAAAACAAACCAAATCGGATGTCATAGATACTATATTCCGTAACCCCAAAGTATCCCAAATAACGCAGTCCAAAATTGGTAAAGCGATCCATAGATACACCGAACAAATAATCATAATAGTCGTGAAACTCACCTCCAAGTCCTATCCCGGTTTTTCTCTGCAAACGTGGATTCCCATACGTGAAATCGTGATTCCCTACACGCTCAGATTCCAGATTTTTAATCCTGCGAGTAGGCATTTTTAGTATTGGTGCATCATCTGTATTCTGAAGGCGGAAGCTTACAACTTTCTCAGTCAGCTCTGTTACAAATACTTCCATAGTGTCTTTGGAAATGCTAATAATTCTATCGGGTGACTGAGCCAATAAAGTAGCACTTGCGAAAAGCAAAATTGCGCAAATAAAGTAGTTTGTTTTCATGGAATGGGGTTAATGAGTTGAGTCGGGATAAAAATAATGCGGAAATCGATTTTACAATTTGCAAATAGTTTTAATTTCTTCTATTCGTATTTCATTAATGCCTCTTTTAATAATGAGTAAGCCTAAAACTAACAAAACGATGGCTTTCAACAAGAACCAAGCATTTGTGGTCAAACTCAGATAAATTGCAATACATGCAAAGAATAAAAAGGTAAATCCCCAAGACATCCAAGTAGTGAGGTGTTCCATGGCAAAGGACGCAAATTCACTTATCGTTTTTTTATATGGGAAAGAACGCAATGCTAAAGTTAATTGCCTTCTTTTACTATCATCATCAATTACCGTTGACGCTATATCACGATGCTTTTTGATAACTGCTAAATACTTTTCCAGCGGCACCTTACCATCCTTTTTGTTCAAAATAACCAAATCCAAAAATTTCCTTCCCTCCCCATTAATCAGCAAATGCGCTGTAAGCAATTCTTTTAATGTGGAATCACTGTTGCCATCTTGCAAAAACAACCGCTTAAACCGTCTAAAGGCTTTGTGCTTAGATACATTTGGTGACACACCTAATATTCCGTAGTATTCAAAGTCCATGTGATTTGATTATTTTCCTGTGTTGATAATCAGGCTGCATTTTAAAGGATAAGTAAATATATTCAAGTTGCTGTTTGCATGATGATAAGGTTTATTTTAATTCGTATTTTTGAGGCCTATGTAACCAAATTTCCCAATATCATGAAAGCAAATATATTGATTTTTTTTCTTGTCACATTATTTTCCTGCTCACATAAAAATCAAGATTGCTTTGAATCAAATTGTTTGTTTGCATCGGGAAACACAAGCATTTACGATGCGTATTTTATTCAAAACGATTCCGATACCACGCACTACATTATTACTTTAAAAGCTGGTGGCGGGAAGTTTTTAATGCAAAACAAATTAAAGTATATTGTTGAACGTCCGTCTAGTGAAAATAACCCCAATCATTTTTTATCGGAAAGCACAACAGGCTTTATAGAGTCTGAAAATAGAATATGGCTTCACCCTCCACGTGTGGATAAATTCAAATTTATTACGCAGTTGGCACCCTATCCCGAAGTAAATCTTCCATTAAAGATGGACGACACCATTGAGGGTAGTATTAAAATGTTTGCTAAGTGGGACGAATGGACGGGACATTCTTCTGATTATTACCTAACTGTAGAAGCTGACACCACTGTAACTTTTATGGATAATATGGAAGGCGGATATTTGTTAAGGGGATGTGGGGTTATATTAAATGACACATCTTGTGTTTCTTACATTTTTTCTTTGAGCAAAGGTTTCATTTACGCTGGGTATCAGAATAACAAAGGTGAAATTTTTGAAATGAAAATGCGCTCTGTTGAGATTGAATAAAGTCTATGTGTAACGGTAGAAGAAATGAAATATAATAAGCGGCTGGAAATTGTTATCATTGATAAATAGAACAGCTTTCGCATTATCCCATAAAATGTTTTTCTAATTTGCTTAATGTGTTAAGCAATTTTGTTGTAATTTTGCTTGCTGTAATAAGCAATTATGGATTCACTCCTTGAAAAATCAGAAAAGAAAATCAAAGCCGTTTCCCCCAATTTCTATAGAAGTCTTATGGACAATATGGCTTGGGACGCTCGGTTAATAGGTATTCGTGGGGCCAGAGGTGTAGGAAAAACAACCATGATGCTACAGTATTTGCAGAAATACACCCAAAACCCAAGCGAACGTCTTTATGTAAGTTTAGACGATTTATGGTTTTCAGAAAACAAGTTGGTTGATTTAGCTGATGCCTTTGTTAAGCGTGGAGGTAAGCATTTATTTATTGACGAAGTCCACAAGTACAACAATTGGTCGCAAGAGGTTAAAAATATCTACGACGATTACCCCGAGCTTCAAGTTGTTTTTACCGGGTCGTCTCTTTTGGAAATAATCAATGCAAGAGCTGATTTAAGCCGCAGAGCTATTCACTACAACTTGCAAGGCTTGTCATTTCGTGAGTATTTAAATCTCACAGAAAACAAACAATTCCCCATTTTTGAATTAGCGGATATATTGTCTAATCATCAGCAAATGGCATTGTCTATTACTGAAGATATCAAACCTTTAA
Source organism: Schleiferiaceae bacterium (assembly GCA_051859825.1). Classification (GTDB taxonomy): domain Bacteria; phylum Bacteroidota; class Bacteroidia; order Flavobacteriales; family Schleiferiaceae; genus CSBr16-58. The sequence continues at coordinate 501 of JBHYFA010000148.1, read as the reverse complement.
AACACTTTTCCAGGTATTTAAAATCAGGGTATTATCCATTTTTTTTAGAGGACGAACTGCTTTATCACATTAAAGTTGCCGAAGTTGTAAACTTTATTTTGGAGATTGAACTTCCGTTATTGCGAAAAATGGACATTGCTTATGTTCATAAAATCAAACAGCTACTTCAAATTATTTCTCGATCGGTGCCATTTAAACCCAATGTGAGTAAACTAAGCAAAAAAATTCAGATTAACAGAAATACCTTGGTTACGTATCTACACTTTTTAAACGAATCACGACTTACCATCAATCTTTTTCGCGACACCTATGGCGTAAGTCAATTAAAAAAGCCAGAGAAAATTTATCTTGAAAACACCAATTTATCATTTGCCTTATACGGAAATGAAGCTGATAAAGGTAATCTGCGTGAAACATTTTTTATCAATCAACTAAAAACTAAGCATGCTGTCACCTATACTGAGAAGGGAGATTTTATGGTAGATGAAAAAATGACTTTTG
>JBHYFA010000147.1:3352-3844 GCA_051859825.1 Schleiferiaceae bacterium | reverse complement strand
CCGTGTTCACCGTACCGTTGCTATTCGACTGCATCGGCTCCAAACCCTCACGGCGCTGGCCACCCTCAAAAGATATGGGCTGGTATTGGTAGGTGATTACGGAGCTGGCTACGCGGTGGGCGTTGTGGTAGTAATGCTTCGTGGCTTCGGAATAATCATCGAAATTCGTAACCGTAAAAAACGGATTTACATACACCGTGTAAGCATCCAAAGCCAAATTACCCGAGCTCAACCCTGCATCTATGGAAGTGGAAGTATTGCCCATACGACCCTTGAGCACCCGCTGCCCGGTGTGGTCGTAGAAGTAATGCTGTATGCCGTTGTTGTTGGTTGCTGCCATGAGGTGCTGGTTCTAATTAGCCATAATTTTTTTTCAAAGGACTAATTGAACCCACCTCCGAAACTTTATCTAAAAAATGACCATATAAAAGGTGGGTTTCGATCCCAAATATACACCGTTTTCTCGAATGGGGAAATAGAATCCAAAATCAT
>JBHYFA010000147.1:0-3342 GCA_051859825.1 Schleiferiaceae bacterium | reverse complement strand
TTCCTTCATCGTTGTATTTGAAAAAGCGAATGCCTGAAAGCCGTTGTAAAATGTACCTGCTACGATGGTTTTCACTTGGTTGAAGGAGCTGTAGTAATAAAACAATGATTTCATTTTCAAATAATTCCAAATATTGGAAAACTGTGTTTTGGATTTACTTGGGGCGTAGCCCTGCTGGTTTAAAGCAATAGTGATACACAAAGCAAACACAATCACATTATATATAGGATATATTGCATAGGGTCTTTGGCGTTTTTATTAATCTCCTTGAGATCAGTGTTATCTTTAGCCTTTTTATGATAAAGAAATTTAATGAATTTTCCTTTTCTATATTTTGCTATGTAATCAACTTCAAAATTCTCATTATAAAATAATAAAGGTCCATTTAACTTAGAATCTTTGAATAAACCATGAATAATCACCTGTCCTGTTTTATAATCATACTTAGACCCTACACCTTGTACAACCTCATCAACAATTCTATATTCAAAAATAATTAGATCTCGAAAATATATTCTAATAAATCCCTTTTTCGATGTTTTATGCATAGAAAGTACCTTCCTATATTTTTCCTCAGAAAAATCAATAACTGCAAATTTATCCATAGTTCCTTTGAAATAATCAAAGTATTCATCTATATAAGAAACTATAAAAATTGAATCGTCTTTATGATAAAAATCTTCACAAAGATTTTTTTTTGAGAATTCCAAATTATTTAACTGAAATATCAAGCTCAAAAAAATCATCAAAGCTATTTTTGTAGAGGCCATATATTGTCTTTTGCTTTAATATTTTTATTCATCATTGACTAAAAGCATCTTGATCGTGTCTCTTTTATTTCTCGGTCATTAATGAATAATGATCTAACTTTCCTATTTTTCCTTTAAACAAAAAATAAAAATCAGAGCCATCTATCAGAATTTGCGATGCTTGTATTGGCAATACAACCTCTTTAAAATTATAAACATCTATGAAGCAAAGTGCAAAATCTTCGTTTACATAAAATATTTGCGATTTGAAAATATACAATTTATCAAAAATATTTTTCCGCAATGACACTATATTAATCAGACTTCCAGAATAAAGGTCTCTAACGACAACTTCCTCCTTATCCTCATATAGAAGTAATTTATTATCAAGCACAACGCAGCCATGATAATAGGTGTTTAGCGATGAATGTAAATCATCCTTCCAGATTAGTTTGCCAGTACTTAATTCATAGGCCATTATTCTTGATTCGTCAGCATCTATTCCTGTATCTTGCGTGACTATAGCTATCCCTTGATCTACATAACAAAGCCAATTCAATACGCCTCCAAGTGAATCAGCAATTACTCTTCTATTACCATCAACTACATTGATTAACTCTAAAGTATTATTGTAAGATGCAAAAAATAACAAAGAGTCTTTCAATATTGGTTGCGAAATACTCAACTTTGCTAGACAGTTTGATTCCCAAACAATAGAGTTGTCAACTAAAGAATATGCCGCAAAACCGCGATTTCTTTCATAAATCACAAAAACATCATTATTTCCAACCGGGTTAGCTTTAGAACTCTGAAAAAGCTTTATTTTACTTTTATTGCCCAAAGAATCAAAAATCAAAATATCCTTATTGTAAGTTGGATAAACAAGCTTTTTATCTACTGAGAGAAACTGCCAAGAATTTAATCCCGCATTTAATACTTTTTGTTCCCATATAATATTTTCTTCCTTCAAATCGTAAGAAAAAATAGTAGTTGTATCGTTAAGCTGGCCGTAATTATACCCCGCATATAATATTCCATCTTGAACCATTATGCAACTGATTAAAGCATTAGAATCGAAAATATAAACCCATTGATAATTTAACGTCTCCGATGAACATTTGCAAAAGATGGGAATCAGAAGTAAATAAATTCGATACTTCATTTTATTTACTTAAATGGGTTCTAAATTTCCTACTGTATTTTGACAAGGAAATACCATGATTGTATCTGTCATTAGGATTCATTATCGAACCTTTGAAACTCATTGGAAATGGAATCCCAGAAGCTTTCTCCAGAAGATTTGGGAGGTTTGGATTAATGCGAGACCATTTTTGATATATTGGCTGAACGATATCAAACTGCTCTCTGCGCAAAGTTTCATTATCCCAAAGTTGTGCAGAGCTTCCTTTCATAGGGCTTCCAAGATAATTTTCACGTAATCTTCCCCAAACATCATTAAAAATAGTTTTATTTCCCTCATTAGCAAAACTAATTAAATCACTTGCGTTATTTGGCCCTATTAATAGAGCAGGAATTAGTCCTTTAAGATTCGTTTCCATTGTTCCAATTTGTTTTGCAACTATATAAGCAGCAGCAGCCCATTCTGTTTCACCTCCTCGCATATCTTCCTGATATTGAAACCATGCATAAAAATCTGCTCTTTCTTGAATAGTATTATACTCCGAATACCCATCTTCACGTCTTATGTTATATTCATTTGCACAAAGCCAAGATCCTGTATTATCAAGTCTATGTTGTTTTAACCAATGCCCATCATTTCCATCTAAATTTCCATTAGGATTCTCTTTGTAATAAGCATCTGCATTTTCGTATTCTTTTCTTCCATCTGGATCGATAAAACTGACAGGATTATTAAAGCAATACCTATAAGGCGTTAAGTTTAAACTTTTATGCGCCAACCGATCCACACTCAACCACACACTCACCCTCGGCTCATAATACCGCGCCCCGGCATAAATAAGCCCCGTCTCCCCATCCTCAATATGCCCCGTAAAACCAAACATACTCCTGAAACTACTCTGCGGTGAAGTATTATCATACTGCAATGTATGCCCCCACGGGTCGCGCCAGAAGAACTCATGCGGACTTCCATCAGTCTTTGTAACCCACTCCACAGAGCCCAAATAGTCAGGATGATACCAGTACGAAATATCCATCTGGCGGCAGTTGATTTCTAATTGCGTGAAGGCGTGGTACTGCTGGCGTTCGCAAAGGCATTGTGGGTCTTCCTCGCAATCTTCTAAGCCATCGAAATAAAAGTCCAACGGAAACTGATGCTCCAACCGTACCGGTGCAAAAAACGACACCCAATCTACCTCCGTATTGATTTCCTCATAATGGTGCGAAAGCTGGTCTAATATCCAATATACCGTGTTCACCGTACCGTTGCTATTCGACTGAATCGGCTCCAAACCCTCACGGCGCTGGCCACCCTCAAAAGATATGGGTTGGTATTGGTAGGTGATTACGGAGCTGATCATAAGACACTAGTTTACCATCAAAGGTTTTCAGTAATTACTACATCAAATTTTCATCCTTCAAAATACGCTCTACTTCTTCCTCAGGAATACTA
>JBHYFA010000146.1:0-3854 GCA_051859825.1 Schleiferiaceae bacterium | reverse complement strand
GCTTGCATTTCATCACCACCGGAGGGGAGAGTTTCGGTGAGTACGAAGAGTTCCGTCGCGTGGAAATCGAACCCGACGGTAGGTTCGTGGTAAAGAGCAGAAAAACCGCCATGCGCCATCGCTTGAGTATTGGAACCATAGTGAGTGATGCGATGCTGCGGGTGAAATTTGTACGCGGCGGACACATCGGGAGTATTGAAGAGTGGTTTGTTTCCCGACTCAAGCCGGGCGATACCTTCTGGTTTGGTGGGCGAAGTTTGGAGCTGGTGCGTATCAAAGATTTAGAAGTTCAGGTGAAAGTCAGCAAGAAAAAGAAGGGAGCCATTCCTTCGTGGATGGGTGGAAGAATGCCGCTTTCGGGCAAGCTCGGTGCGGTACTGCGCGACCACGTACATTCGGTGGCCAATGGTGAACTTTTCGATGAGCTCGATCTTTTACTTCCCTTGTGGGAGCTGCAACACGAGCGCTCAAGTTTGCCCCGCGAAGGCGAGTTATTGATGGAAAAATTCCACACCAAGGAAGGCTATCACCTTTGCTGTTTTCCCTTCGAAGGACGACATATTCACGAGGGTTTGGCCGCCATGCTCGCGCATCATTTAGCTGTAGAAAATGGGCAGAGTTTTTCCATTGCCATGAACGATTATGGTTTTGAATTGCTCAGCGATCAGGATATTCTTATTGAGGGAGCATTGAAAAACGACGTGTGGAAAACCATCGATGTGGAAAATGATTTGGAAGAAGGTCTCAATTCCGGCGAGATGGCGAAACGGGCATTCCGCGATATTGCGGCTATTTCCGGGATGGTATTTCAGGGTTTTCCGGGGAAGCAAATAAAAGATAAGCATTTGCTGGCTTCCAGTAGTTTGATTTACAGCGTGCTTGAAGATTACGAGCCTGATCATTTTCTATTGCAGCAAGCACGCCGGGAAGTAATGGAAATTACCATGGAAAAAGCCCGTATGGAAGAAGTGCTTCGTCGCATACGGGCTTTAAAAGTTGTGCTCACTTATCCGCAAAAAGTCACCCCTTTAGCCTTTCCCATCATGGTCGATCGGCTTCGAGAGCGGATGAGTACGGAAACCTTGGAGCAGCGTATTAAGAAGATGCAATCATTTTGACGAAGCGCACCATATCTGAAGAAAACTTTTCAGCATTTTTAGCAAAGCGTTGGTCGGCATCGGAGCCAGAACCGATTTCGTTTACCTGGCTCACTAGTAGGCGATTGGGCATTAAGCAGGAATTGACATAACTGGCAAATTGTACCAATTGATGCATAGCATTTTGTCCGCCAAGTGTGCCGCTAGATACACTCACAGCACCAAAGGGCTTCCAGCTGTATTCAGGGCGAAAATAGTCGAGCGTGTTTTTTAAACTTCCGGCCATTCCGCCGTTATACTCGGGGGTTACCACCACCATACCGTGGCAGGCTTGAAATTGCGTTCGGATGTTTTCAATATCATTCTGAACCTCTGCTGAGCGTTGGTCGCTGTCGTCGAAAGGAGGGAGGCGGTATTCGGCTAAATCGAGAATTTTTGCACGTACTTCGGCGTGAGAATTTAGAAAATCTACAATGTGTTCGGCGGCTTTCACCGATTGGCGTCCACTTCGGTTAGAACCCGAAACGACTAAAATATCAATCATGTTTATGCTTATAAATGTTAAGGCTTCCTAACCTTTAAGGTGCTTCAATTGTTTAATGGTTTCTTCTGGATTGTTGGAAGAAAACACAAAAGAGCCCGCAACAAGCACGTCTGCCCCCGAAGCGAGAAGCGCCGCGGCATTATCGCTTTTTACTCCACCGTCAATCTCAATTTTCGTTGATAAATCTTTTCGATCTATCATGTTGCGCAACTTTTCCGTTTTCCTGTAAGTCTGCTCAATAAATTTTTGTCCGCCAAAGCCCGGATTAACTCCCATTAGGCATACCAAGTCAATGTCTTGCAACACATCTTCTAATAACTCTACTGGCGTATGTGGGTTTAGCGCCACCCCAGCCTGCATGCCCGCTTCTTTGATGGCGTGCAAACTGCGATGAAGATGCGTGCTTGCTTCATAATGGATGGTCAGAATGTCGGCACCGGCTTTTTTAAAGTCGTCGATGTAACGTTCAGGTTGAACAATCATTAAGTGTACATCAAAAATTTTGCTGCTCAAAGGACGCATTGCGGAAATTACGGGTAGTCCGAAGGAAATATTGGGTACAAAAACTCCGTCCATGACGTCTAAATGAAACCAATCGGCCTCACTTCGATTGAGCATTTCTGCCGTTTCAGCAATACGGCTAAAGTCGGAGGCTAACAAAGATGGGGCAATTAGATGACTCATAATTTCTGGTAATTTTTGGCAAAGGTACAATACGTGATAGCTGGTGTTTGGATGACATTCTCATTTAATATCAACAATCTTTTCCATAAATGATCTTATTTTTCCAATTTTCGCTTTTAAATTTATAAGTGTATTCGTACATTTGTCGCTTTGTCAGCTGTATGAAAAATGAGTATTATAATGACGTAATTTATGCTCGATCATTACAAAGAGTTAATGGTCTGGGTAATAGAAGCGTGCGACATCTTGTGCGACTTACCAAGGGATTGGAGGCTTTGTTTTCCATGAGCAGAAAAGATTTGCTCGAGTTTGACGGTTTGAGCAAGAAGGTTGTTGACTTGGTCATGGCTGCGAGGAAGGAGGTGGATTTTGCCGTGGCAGAATTTGAGGCCTGTCAAAAGCTCGGAGCGGAAATGTTGGTTTTTACCGATGAGCATTATCCTCAGCGTTTGCGGGTGTTTGACGACGCTCCGGTGGTGGTGTTTTGGCAGGGAAATAAGCAGGCTTTGCAACAGGATAAAACCATTGGGGTAGTGGGCACGCGCGCTGCCACAGATTTTGGTAAGCGGCACACGGCTTTTCTGATTGAGAGTTGGCGGCAATATCAGCCGTCTATCATCAGTGGTTTGGCCTACGGAATTGATGTTGCGGCGCATCAGGCAGCGGTGCAAATGGAGGTGCCCACCATTGGGGTTTTGGGAAACGGAATAGATACGGTGTATCCATCTCTGCACAGAAAAGTTGCTCAGGAAATGTTGGAGCATGGTGGTTTACTCAGCGAATTTCCTCCCGGCACCAAGCCCGATAGACAGAACTTTCCCATGCGCAACCGTATTGTGGCCATGCTGTCTGACGCCTTAGTAGTGGTGGAAGCCGCCGAACGTGGAGGTGCGCTTATCACGGCAAACTTAGCTTTTGATTACAATAAGGAGGTTTATGCCGTTCCGGGCAAACCATCAGACCGATTTTCTGCCGGCTGCAATCAGATTATTGCCGATAATAAAGCCGTTTTGCTTCAAAACCCCAAGCAGTTGGTCAACGATATGCTCTGGGACACGCCCAAGCAAAAGGCGCCTCAGCAGGGCAAGCTCTATTTTGATTTAGATCCACTTTCGCAGGAAATCATCGCCGTACTTAGCGAAAATCCCAAAATATCCCTAGAAGAGCTTTGCTTCAAGCTAAACAAAAAACACTACGAGCTTCTCACGCCCCTGCTCGATTTGGAGTTAAAAGCCATCGTTGTTTCTCTGCCGGGTAATGTGTATGAGTTGAAGTGAAGGTTTCTTGCCAAGACGCTAAGATTGAATTGCTTCACAACAGATTACACATAGTGTTACCCAAAAAACTTTGCGCCTTTGCGCCTTTGCGCGAAATCTTTTTTTCTCGCCAAGACGTTAAGACGCCAAGATTTGATTGCGTGAAATGATTATTTGTAAAACTATGCGCCTTTGCGCCTTTGCGCGAAATCTTTTTTTCTCGCCAAGACGCTAAGACGCCAAGATTTGATTGCGTGAAATGATTATTTGTAA
>JBHYFA010000145.1:0-3936 GCA_051859825.1 Schleiferiaceae bacterium | reverse complement strand
CTTCTTTGCACCGGGAAATTATGTTCTGTTTGTTACAGGCACAGACTTTTGCCCACCAAAACCGCATCGAATTACGGTGCTTCCCCAGCCAAACGCCCCTGATAGTATTTCCGGGCCAGATACCATTTGTCTCGAATTACCGATAGAATACTCTGTTCATAACGCACAGCAAGGTTCAATATTCGCTTGGGAAATTTCCGGCGGTACTTTTTCGGGAGGAGGCACCACCGCAACGGGAAATAAAATTACTGCGGTTTTTTCCGGAGCACCACCTTATGAACTCAAAGCAAAACGAATTAGTACTTCACCAGCTGGATGTGAGTCTAGTGAAATTACTAAAACTATGTCGCTAAGACAAATTGATGTAAATATCGACGGACCCACAACGGTTTGTGACAACTCGTATCATTCTTACACCTCGTCATTTAAAGCTGGTGATTCCTATGAGTGGTTTATTATACCTGAAACTCGAGGAAGTGTGGTAGCCGGTGATGGCACCGACGATATTTCTATACTCTGGAATACCACAAATCCCGGACAATTTGTTGACGTTGTTGTTGCTGTTCGCGCCTGTGGGGGAATTCATTATGATACCATGTCTGTTTTTGTAACCCCGGGTCCGAGCATTAGCCTTACTCCTGATACTCCAACTATATGTGCAGGTTCTCAAGTAATTTTTACAGCTCAAGGCTCACCCGCCCTGACATCTGGCGATGTTACTTGGATTTTCGGTAATGGAGATACTATTTCTAATAACTCTTTTACCCAAGCCTATACCTATCCTACAGGACTTCTAAATTCAACTACCTACACCGTTACTGTAATTATAGAAAATGCTAATGGGTGTGGCAATACTGTTACTGCAAACTATCAAATAAATGTTGAGCCCGTTCCGGTAGCCTTTATTTCGCCAGCAATGGATTATGAATTCTGTGATGATTCACTCTCCATTTCTGTTCCGCTTTCCGCCACCGTGCAAAGCGGAGCAGGTAATACCACAGGTTTTCAATGGTTTAGAAATGGGAGTCCAATAGCAACCGGGCCTAACTTTACCGCAACTTCTTTTGGATCGTACTACTGTGTAGTTCAAGGCATTAACGGCTGCTCTGGAGTAACCAATACTGTGAATATTATCAAAGTGTGCGACACCAGTTCTGGCGGCGGTGGACATTGCTGGCAGATATACCAAGATTCGTCTTCAATAGCCAGTACTGTAACGAATTGTGATACCATTGAGCTTACAGGTAGTATTACCGGTAGCGGCGTAATAAATAGCTCGTATTTTACGGCTCCCGCAATCTCTACCATTCCTGTAAATGGCACAACTGCCACCTATGGAGTAGATCAAGCTGGTATTTACATTTTTGAGTTCCATTCAAATGTTACGGTAGGCGGTGTAAATTGCACCTACAAAGATTCTATCCATGTGCATATACCCTTGGTTGCCGATCTTATGTACTCTGTAGCCTGTGGCTCAAGTGGCCAATACAATGTTTCTTTATTCGACCATTCTACTTACCTGCCGGGCAATGGAATTACCAATTATCAATTTATTATTAACAGTACCAGCGTACAAAATGGCCCCGCAGATTCTTATAGTGGAACATTTGCCGCCGGAACTACGCTGAATGTTACCCTAAACGTTACCGCAGCTTCCGGAACTTGCTCTACTACCCAGCAAATAGAACTCCCGCCTTTCCCTCATGTGGATTTTGAAATGGATGATACCATTTGTGTAGGAGCGCCCCTTGCTTTCACCAACCTTAGTAGCACAGGAACCGGAGTAACCTATAATTGGGATTTTTTTGATGGAGCTGAAACTACAGTCGATAACCCATCACGAGTTTTTGGATCAGCAGGTTCTAAAGATATAACTCTAACCGTTCGCAACGCCTTGGGATGTGAAAGTCAATTGACTAAGTCGGTTATGGTGCTGGGGAATAATTTTTCAAATGCACTATTTTCAGATCCAAGCATTGCTTGCGAAGGAAGTGGTTCTATTTTGGAGCATGATCCAACAATTTTTGATACACCTGAAATCATTTACTGGCAACCCGACTCTTTTGGAATTTCAACAAGTTTAACCCAAGGCGTAATAAATTCCGGAGCCTATTTCGCCACCTTAACCAATCGCTACGGCTGTGTTCGTCACACAGAATACGCTACGGTAGAGTTTATTCCAGGCCCTGAGGCTGTTATTACCGGACCGTCGGTTGCTTGTGTGGACGACGAAATTGTACTGAGGGCTTATGATGGTAATGGTTATACCTATAGCTGGACTGTAAATGGCACGCCAGCCGGTACGGGAGTAGAGCTGAACCTAAGCTCACCTACGCCAACCGTTTTTGAGGTTGAACTCGAAGTAACAGACGGACCTCCACATAATTGTACGGCAAGCACTACTTTGGAAGTTACCGTTAATCCTCTGCCTGACGCACCAAGCGTTTCACTTTCAATATTTCGTTGTAAACCGTATATAGTTGAACTTACTGCATCTGCCAATACCACCGGAACCTTCAACTGGAGTAATGGAGGTACAGGAGACACTATTAGAGTAAACAAAGGCGGGCTTTATACGGTAACATTCACTAATGATGCCGGATGTACAAGTGAGCAAAGCATATACGTACCTAAATCCCTAGAGGAATATGTATGGATATATCCAGTTGGTTGTTATACAATCTGTGATGAAAAATTCGATGTTGATCAAGGAATTGATATACCAGATGCTCTTATACCCTTTGATTACTGGCATGTAACAAATGACGGAGGCAATATTTTAGATGGCACTGGTTTAGCACAAATACTAATAGGCCAATGGGGTAGTGGAGTCTATGAATACGAGTTTGAGCTTAATGGTTGCACCAAAACACGCCAATCTTTAGACTTGGATGTGATAGACTGTGCTTGTGAGTTTGAAGTAGTGCAAAGAGATTCTATGCGAAGGGTAACAAACTATTTTGGCTTTTGCTATTATGAAGTTATTATTGGAATTACCAATCCAACGGGAAATCCTCAACAAGTAACTTTAAGCAGTGATATAGGAAGTTTTATTCCTTCAACAGTCACTGCGGCTCCGGGCAGCAATTCCTACACGCTGGTATTTATCCCAAATGCAGGTTTAGCACAAAATACCCTGGGCACGATTTATTTAGAGGCTTTCATGTTTGATGATGAAGGAAATCGTATTCCTTGTTTAACTCAGAACGACTTAGAGTTTAATCCGTCTCAGCTATGTGGCAGCAGCCCTAGAATTGCCCAGAATTCATCAGAGATGGATGATGAACTTGTTGAAGATTTGTCAAATGCCATCTTTGATTTCAGCATTTTTCCAAATCCGGCCAAGCGTCAAATTCAGGTAAACGCCGATTTAAGTCATTTTCCAGAAAATTCTACCAATGAATTTATGATTTATGATTTTACAGGAAAGCTAATGCTCTCCGAAATCTTAGAGGATGATATTATCTCCAAAGAAGTAAACATCAGCACACTTCCGGCAGGCGTGTACATGGTTGTTATTCGCAACAATGGTATAGTGAAAAAAGTAAAAAAACTCATCGTTAATCCATAATTCTCTTTCATTAGCCGCCTCAAGATATCTTGAGGTGGCTTTCTTTCCCTAACAAAACACTCCCTTTTACTAAAAAAACATGCATTTTTTGCCTCTTAATTATTACTTTTGAAAAAAGTTTAAAACAATTGCATCACATCTCTGCTCTATGCACGCATCAGCGCGTCCCTAATCTACCAAACGATAATGCGCGTCAACTTTTAACTTTTAACTTTTAACTTTTATCTATTAACTAGCATCCCCGCCCTTTGCTTAATAATAAAACATTTCCCCATGACCCCACTCTCTACCCTCCGCTCTCTACCCTCTGCCCTCCGCTCTCTACCCTCTGCCCTCTGCCCTCCGCCCTCTGCTTTCTGCCCTCC
>JBHYFA010000144.1:0-4240 GCA_051859825.1 Schleiferiaceae bacterium | reverse complement strand
ACCATACATCCTTAATTTCCAAAAAACCTACATTGTTATTTTCTAGTTACATACAACAGAACTACGTGTAAATATTCGTGCAAATGATTAAAACTATTTTGCCATCATCAACTGTCCTTAGTAAATACATTGCGTACTTCTATGTATTTACTAATGAATATAACAATTCGATACGTTACATTACTTTTCCAAGCGCTTACTCGGGCATATCTCTCTTTAGAGGAGTAAATGTAACCAGAGGCGATCATCAAATTAACATAGATGAAAAGGAAAATGCTAAAGAACTAGTCAGTGTTGAGATTACAGGAAAATATACGCAGCCTGTATTCATAAATTACAATGGAGAATTTAATGAAATATCAATCATTTTCAAACCATTAGGGGTCAATCGATTTTTAAAAGATGATTTAATCGAATACGCTCCTTTATTTTCACAGCCCCTTAAATTAATTCAATGGCAATCTATTGCGGAAGAGTTATTCCAAGAAAAGACTTTATCAAAGCAAATTGAAAAATTAGAATCGTTTTTGTTAGATAATTTTCGTGAAAAAGAAGATCATACTATGAGAAAGGCTTTACTTCTTATTGAAGATATTGAAAATGATCATACCATACAGGAAATTGCCAATCAATGCGGATTAACCTTGAAAACATTTCAAAGAAATTTCAAAAAATTACTTACTTGCACACCCTCTGAATACAAAAGAATTGTAAGATTTCGTCACTCTATAACGAATAAAATGCTCAATGAGGCAGTATCTAAGCTTACTGATGTAGCACATGATAGCATGTATTATGACCAATCCTATTTTATAAGAGAGTACAAAAAACTTACAGGTACCAAACCAAAAATATTTTTTAACCGTGCGAGTGTACTTACAGAAGATAAAATTATTTGGCAATTTAGGTAGCTATGTCGTAAAAGTCCAATTTTATGATCTGATGTGACTTTAATTTTGCAATGAATTAATGTAAAATTTAAAGCATCATGAATGTATTTACTAAAATTCTGACTTATCGAAATATTTTCAGTTTAGGACTGATATTATTTTTTTCAACGCAGCTGTTCAGTCAATTACTCTGGGAAATTTCTGGCAATGGATTAAAGCAAAAATCTTATCTATACGGTACGCTTCATGTCGCACCAGCTAAAGAATTCTATTTGAACTCCAATGTCAATGAAATAATGAAGAGCTGTGATGTATTGGCTTTGGAAATTGTGGTGAAACTCAAAGATGCTATTGCCATGGCGCCAATGATGGTGCTAGAAAACGGCAAAAACATACAAGACTATTTAAGCCCCGAAGAGTACGCTCGATTTAAAGATTACTGTCTCAATACAGTTAAGATGAAAGAAAAAAAGTTCAGACGTTATGAACGCTTAAAACCATTTTTTGTGAGTTCCGATTTGTTGATTCAACAATTGGGCAAAATCAAAAGTGTTGAAAAAGAGCTTGAAAAAATGGCCAAGAAAAATAAAATGTCGGTGCTTGGTTTGGAGACAATTGAAGTGCAAATGCAAACAATCGGCAACATGACCGTTGAAGATGGTTATAAGCAACTTATGCGCGATTTGGGTACTGAAATGACAGAATTTCGGAAACTATTCACCGAGTATAAAAAAGAAAACCTGACCGCTCTTTTGGATATGGTGGCCAAAAGTGACGCAGATACGCCAGGTTTTACTGAAGCATTTTTGAACGTGAGAAACCGAAATTGGATTCCAGTAATTGAAAACTTAATCAAAGATAAATCGACATTTATCGCTGTTGGCGCGGCACATTTGCCTGGAGAAGAAGGTGTTATCAATCTGCTAAAAAAGCAAGGTTATGAGCTTAAAGCAATTCGTTAGCGTTGTTTTTTAGCTTCATTTTTCAATAGAATGTTCAATCAAAAAACTAAAAAATGGAAGCAACGAAAGATTATACCCCCAAGTTTTACAAGATGGTATATGTGCTGTTCATACTCCTTGGTATATACCAAATTGTTATGAATTCTGACTTCATTCAAGCAGCCAGCAATATTGGAATTGCCTTGATTTTTGACCCCTTTAACCACCAAACAAAATGGACGGATCGACCCGCATGGCAACGTTTGTGGATGTACGTGCATTTGGGTATTGCAGCTGCCTTGCTCGGATATGGGATAGCACTCAAATAAGAATACGCCAATTTCAAACGATTTTTTACGCAGTTCATCACATAAATTTTTTTCCGTGTTGGAGCTTAACGAGCTTTGTAACGCATTTTAATAACAACAACTATCAGTACAATGAAACACATTAAACAGTCCGTTTTTACTTTGATTGTCAATGGAGTGCTGTTTTTTCCCGCTTTAGGGCAAGAGAAAGCCGCGAACTCACAAGACGAATCAAAAATTCAGAGCGATTATTACAGTATTTTATCTGCAGGTGCAAATCGCCCTATTTATCGAGATTTTGCAACATCTCCATTGTTTTACAATGGTTTTGGGCTAGATGTACAAACGGCTTGGCTAAAACGCTCAGAAAAAAGAGAACGTCTTTTTGACATGGGGATTGCTGCAAACACTTTGAATGCGAAGATTCCAGAAAGTAATTTTCTACAGGCACAATCCAGCGCTTTTTTGATTCAACTAAACGCATCCTACTCGCAACTGTTTGCATTAGATAGATTCAGTACGGACAAAAGCAACATCAAAGTTGGAGGATTAATTCGGACAACGCAAAACTTTAGAGTCAACCCCAGTTTGCAAAATAATGCCTTAGGGTTAGAAAACAGTACGAATATCATGGCTTCGGGTCAGATCATTCGGGATATTTCAAGAAATGCACCGAAGGAACTCAATCTATTGGTTTTCAAGCCCACTTTGAAACCAGTTAAAAGAGATTTACGCTTTCAACTGAATGCAGGTATTTTGAATTTTAATTACAGACCAAGCTATGCTTATAGTTATGAGGGTGAGATTATTGGGATTGAAACACAGCCACTTTCTTGGGTGTTATCTAACTATAAATGGTCATTAAATGGTTATAGACTCAATACAGAGATTGAGTACATCAAGTATATGCCCAATGGTAACGCTCGAAGCTTGTCTTATGTGTGGGATGCAGTTCACATGCCTGGCCGCTACGAAAGCTTTCAAATGGCAAGCCACCAAATCCGATACAGAATTTTCTTTCACAATAAAAAACGATAAATCATGAAAAAAACATTATTATTCCTAATTGCGGCATTGATTCTTTCATCTTGTGAAAAAATCTTATTCGAACCTGATTTAGGTTCCAGAGACCCTCTTGTTAATTTTGATTATCTATGGAATGAAGTTGATAAAAAGTTCAGCTATTTTGAATTGAAAAATGTCGATTGGGATGCGGTAAGAAATCAGTACAGACCCATGCTTTCTAGCAATTCAACCGAGGAAGAGTTATTTGACGTGTTGGCTGCCATGCTCAATGAACTCAGAGATGACCATACCAACCTCGTGAGCCCTTTTAATTTCTCACGCTACAATATTGGGCTTCAATCACCTGAGAATTTCCGGCAAAGAACCATTGAGGAATTCTACCTGCCCAATATTTGGTTTACGGGTGCGTTTATCCACGATTTCTTAGACAACAATGAAATTGGCTATATCCGTTATGGCAGTTTTATGAACGACTTTACCGATGAACAAATGGACTTTGTTTTGAATCGATACAAAGATACCAAGGGACTCATTTTGGATATGCGTCAAAATGGGGGTGGTAGCGCGTTTAATGTGCCCAAAATTTTAGCTCGTTTTACAGAATCAAAAGCCAAAGTGGGTTATTTTATCACACGCAACGGACCCAACAGAAATGACTTCAGCGACCGCGAAGATTTTTATGTGACCCCACACAACGGATTGCGCTACACAAAACCTGTAATTGTACTTATCGACCGTGGCTCTTACAGCGCGACAACAATGTTCGCCCTAGCCTGTAAGGCTTTGCCAAATATTACATTGTTAGGAGATGCCACTGGAGGTGGCGGTGGCCTGCCAAACGGTGGTCAATTGCCTAATGGATGGACTTATCGATTTAGTATTGGTCAGCTTTTGGACTTAAATGGTGACAGCTATGCAGAAGATGGCGTTCCAGCGGATATTCCAGTGTCTTTTGACTGGTCTGATTTAACAAAGGATGAAATCTTGGAAAGAGCAATACTGGAACTTCAATAAAAAGCCCGAACCGCTAACAGCGTGTATGTGGCAATAGCGGGTGTAGTGGTAAATCGAAGGT
>JBHYFA010000143.1:0-4338 GCA_051859825.1 Schleiferiaceae bacterium | reverse complement strand
AGATGAAGCACTAAATTCATCGATAATTTTTTGGCGTTCTTTGGTGTTTAAGGCTCCGGTGTAAACGAGCGATTCAATAGATGCTTTTTCCAATTCACTTTTTATCAAATCTAAATAGGTGGTGAAGGTGGAAAATACTAAAACTCGTTTTTGTGAATCAAGAATTTGCTGAATATCACTGATGATTTGTGCAAACTTTCCAGACTCGATGTTTTCTTGCACCAATTGTGGGTGATTGGCAATTTGCCTTAAACGAGTCAGACCATTTAAGATGTGTATGTTGATGTTGGTTTCGACTTCATTGAGTTGGGCTTCCAATAAGGCGTTACGTACTTTACTCTTGGTTTTTACATAAAACGCATCCTGCTCTTCAGTCATTTCACTAAAAACCACCTGTTCCACCAAAGGAGGGAGGTCTTGAGCTACTAGGCTCTTGGTTCGTCGTAGCATGAAAGGGCTCAATAAATGCTTGAGCTGTTCTAGACTAAACTCATCTTTTTCACTTTCAATTGGTAAGCGATATTGTTTGTTAAACACAGCGTATTTATCTAAAAGCTGTGGTTCAATTACCGAAAAAATGCTCCAGAGATCTTTCAAGTTATTCTCAATCGGAGTGCCGGTTAGGGCTATGCTAAAGTGATGCGGGATGGATTTTACCGCCTCGTAAATTTGTGATTGCGGGTTTTTTATGTAATGGGCTTCGTCTAATACGAGTACCGAAAACGACAGAGCTTTAAACATTTGCACATCCTCCCTTATGGTATGGTAGGAGGAAATAATGAGGTCGTGTTGTTGCAATTCCTCCGTTTTCCTGCTGCGATTTGGTCCGGCGTGAACACTCGCACGCATATTGGGAAAAAAGCGCTGACTCTCGCGATACCAGTTGATAATCAAGGCGGGAGGTACTACGATGAGCGCCGGAAGGGCATTGCTCTCGCTTGTTGGAAATTCTTCAAATAATGAAAGTTGTAAACCTGGTTGAACATTGGTGTGAGAGGAGGGCTTTCCTACTACACCGGCATTTTGCAAACTTGCCAAAACGCCTAATACTTGCAAGGTTTTTCCCAACCCCATTTCATCGGCAAGTAAAAATCCCTTTTGGCGCTCCCTAGCCATGAGCATTTGACGCACCCCTTCAATTTGGTATGCTCGGTAGGTGAAATATTCGGTTTGGGCTATTTCTACTCCTAATACAGCATCAGGCTGTGGAGAGGAATCCTCAAGCACATGCCATTTTACCGCAGGAAGTCTCCAATGCGCACCATGATTTTCGGCGTGTTTTTCAATCGCGTCCACTTTGGCTTTCCACACTGTGGGTATGATGAAATACTCGCCATTTTCAAGCAGGTGAACGTCTTTTCCCTCTAAAATCGACTTGGCAATTTCCTTAAACGCTATCTCTATTTCACCTACCTTTACTCGAACTTCTAGGTCAAACCAATCCTTGTTTTGGTTTATCGTGATAATTGAAAGTTGATGATTTTCAATATTCACCAATTTTCCTTGGTAATACCATCCTTTAAACTTTACATGCTTGGGAAGGACTTTTAATTTTCCCTTGAGCCAAGTTTGTACATCGAAAAGACTTTTGGCTGGTAACTCAAAAAAGCCGTTTTGCAAGCTAAAGTCTCCGATTAAATCTCGTAAATGCTCTGCTTCAACCTCCCAATTTCTTATGATTTGCTGAATTTCTGAACGATTGTTTTTTATCTCTACAGACGAAAAGATTTTCTTGTCGGTTTTGCCCGCCGGAAAAGATTTTCTTCCGTAATGATGACGAGGGCAAACTAACCACTTTTTATTCTGAAAATGCGTTTCGATGGTAAAACTTGTTTCGGTTGGCTCACTAATTTGGTTAGTCGGAATGCCTTGGGTATGGATGGATATTTGGCTGCTCTCCATTAAAGGAGCGACGATTTTTTTAAGGTAGGAATCAAATTTTTCTTGTTTAGTGATAATCGACTCTTTGGTTTGAAAGGGTGTTAAGAAGGAAGCCTTTATTTCCGGTAAATGAACCAAATAATCACTAATGATGCACCATGCCGGGTGTTGATGAATGATGGTGAGGTTGCAGTTTCTTAGGTCGATGTTCTGGTTTTCGATAGAAAGCTTTAGTTGATAATCAATATTTTGATTGTTGCCTATGAAATGTAAATCAAGACTTACTTGTTGGGTATGCTTTAGTAATTTTACCTGTGAATCTTTAACAATTCCGTGGGCAAATGGCAATTGATTTTTGTAAATCAGCTGTAGAAATTTACACAGTCGATCCTGAACAAGTTTTAATTGATAGTCAATCTGTGGCTTGTTTGCCGCTTTTTCTGAAAATCGCAGGTATTTTTCCGCGTTTAGGCCGAGTTGTTCAAAGAAAAACTTAGCTTCTGTTTTAGCAATAAGCCTAAAGCATTCCACCAAAACATCGTTTTTCTCTACAAAATTTTCATCGTGAAAATGGTGGGAGTACACCTAGCGAACTACGTAACCCGACTTGTCGTCAATGAGAAATGCTACGGGAATGAAGCCTAAGATTTTGTGATTGGCAACGGAGAAAACTAACGCCATGGATTATTTTGTCTAAAACTTTAAAAGTAAGCGCGTGGGGGTATTTTCAATGGATTTTTGAAGAAATTTTATCATAAACTCAATCATATCTTTGAGCACAAATTTTTTTATGATTCTTACCACCGAAAATATCCTCCTGATAGGTTCCCTTATGCTGTTTATCAGCATAGTAGCGGGGAAAACCAGTTATCGTTTTGGGGTTCCTACTCTTTTGTTGTTTTTAGCCATTGGGATGTTGTTTGGATCTGATGGAATAGGGGGTATTCAGTTCGACGACCCTAAAATTGCCCAGTTGATAGGTATTGTGTCCCTAAATTTTATATTGTTTTCCGGGGGTTTGGATACCGATTGGAAGTCGGTGAAGCCGGTTTTGAAAGAGGGCTTGGCTCTTTCTACTTTGGGGGTGCTTTTTACAGCGGTTTCTTTGGGGTTGATTATTAAATGGCTCACGGATTTTACGATATACGAGAGTCTTCTGCTAGGCTCAATTGTGTCCTCAACCGATGCAGCAGCGGTGTTTTCCATCCTTCGGTCGAAAAGTTTGGGTTTGCGCACCAATCTTCGTCCTACCTTAGAGTTGGAAAGTGGGAGTAACGACCCTATGGCTTACGTTTTAACCATCGCTTTTTTGTCTTTGGTAATCAATCAAGATCAGGGCTTGCTTAGCATCATACCGTTTTTCTTTCAGCAAATGATTATTGGTGGATTGGCGGGCTTTTTATTCGGAAAATTGAGTAAATACGTCATCAATCACATCAATCTCGATTTTGAAGGCTTGTATCCGGTGCTGGTTATTGCACTGATGTTTATCGTTTTTTCCTCCACCGATTTTGTTGGTGGAAATGGTTTTTTAGCCATATATATCTGCTCGGTTTATTTAGGAAATCAGAATCTCATTCATAAGCGTACTATAATGAAAGTGTATGATGGAATGGCTTGGATGATGCAGATTGTACTCTTTCTAACACTGGGCTTATTGGTGTATCCATCGAAAATAGTTCCCGTTATGGGATTAGGACTCCTGCTTTCCTTAGCGCTGATTTTTATTGCTCGACCAATTGGGGTTTTCCTTAGTTTGCTACCTTTCAAAATGCGCATGCGTCGTCGGTTTTATATTTCGTGGGTAGGATTGCGCGGTGCAGTTCCCATTGTGTTTGCAACCTATCCACTCCTAGCTGGTATCGATAAGGCCAATATGATGTTTCATATCGTGTTTTTCATTTCCGTGACCTCTGTGTTAATTCAAGGCACTACTTTGAGCGTTATGGCAAAATGGCTGGATGTGGCAAAGGATGATGAGAAAAAGACGGCTTCGGATATTGAACAATTTCTCTACGATTTGCCTAAGACGGTAATGAAAGAGATCGTTATCCTTCCGCATTGCCAGTCGGTAGGAAAGCAAATTGTGGATTTGGAATTTCCTAAAACGGCGATTATCGCCATCGTCAAACGTGATGATAGCTTTATTACGCCCAAGGGAACCACCGAAATTCAAGCTGGTGATACACTCTATGTCTTATCCGAGAACGAAGAAGGACTGAACGACGTCAATGCTTGTTTGCTTTCTACATCGGCGAATGGGTGAGAGGGAGCTATTTTGTCTGGGGTCGGGGGGCTTTTTGCGAGTTAATAGATAAAAGTTAAAAGTTAAAAGTTAAAAGTTGACGCTGCATTATCGTTTGGTAGATTAGGGACGTGCTGAAGCTTGCAGAGAGCAGAGGGCAGAGGGCAGAGGGTGGTTGCCCCGTGGTTGATACCTTTTCAAGGTAGATTTAT
>JBHYFA010000142.1:0-4366 GCA_051859825.1 Schleiferiaceae bacterium | reverse complement strand
GGCTTAGATGTACTTAAAGCTATTCATGCTAAAAAACAAGGAGAAACAGTACTCATTTCTCCTCTCAGTATTCAAATTGCTTTTAATATGGCACTTGAAGCTGCGCAAGAATCCACTTTCGATCAAATAAGTTCTGTGTTGCATTATGACAATTTTGATTTAGAAGGTATTCGAAATCAAAGCAGCGAAACCGCCAATGTGTTGGTCAATCAAAGCGGGCATCCTTCCGTAACCATCGCTAATGCATTCTTTTACGACCCCACTCGACTTGAACCCAAAACCGATTTTATTAATGCCTTGAATGAGAACTACTCTGCGCATGTAGCTACCGATAATTTTGCTCAACAGCAAGCGGTAGATAACATCAATCAGTGGGTGAAAAACAAAACTAAAGGTCTTATTGAAGAAATCATCGAAAGTATCTCAAATGATGAATTGGCCTTTATCATTAACGCTATTCACTTTAAATCCGACTGGCTAAATGGTTTTGACGAAAACTCAACCTCTGCGGGTAACTTTAAAAAGTCTGATGGATCTACCATCTCTGTGAATTTCATGAGTGCCGACAGGAATTTTAGTGCAGCGTTTGAACAAAATTGGCTGATGGTTGATTTGCCATTCAAAGACTCAACATTTAGTTTGAGCCTAGTTCGTCCCACCAATGATAATAACAATAATTGGCTAGCGAATTTCAGTTACAATGACCTAGAACTGCTTTATGCTAAACTACATGCTGAACGTGTTTATCTAATGCTTCCAAGGATGAACATAGAATTTGATTATCAATTAAGTGAGCCTTTACAAGAGCTGGGAATGGTTGATGCTTTTTCAGAATCACTGGCAGATTTTTCAAAAATGGGAACGCCTCTGCAGGGCCCTAGAATTTTCATCACGCGCGTTGAACACAGTGCCGTTCTTAAAGTGGACGAAAAAGGTGCCGAAGGAGCTGCTGTTACTACAGTAGGTTTCGGCACAACCTCCATGCCCCCTAAAATGCGCTTTGACGTACCCTATCTATTAAGTCTAAGACATATCCCTTCAGGAGCTGTGCTTTTTATGGGGTATGTTGAGGATCCGGGAAAGTAATAAGTTGAAAGACTCGATTCTACGGCAAAAACTGCTTGCGCTTTTCAGGCGTGGGTAATTCACAAGAATCAGCTTGCCCGAAAATTCCGTAGCGGCGTTTAGCTACCAAAAAGTACAGCGCTCTACTCCATGCCGAAGGTAGTATTTTCCAAAGATAGTAAAACACTACCCAGATACGCCCTAAGTCTTTGCAGATGTAAGCCAAAGCTTCCGCGTCTTCATGGGTTTGTCCTGCACGATAATACACGATGGCATCCAGAGACGCGTCAGACTGTGTTAGGGGTTTAAAGTAGGGGCCTTGTTGGGTTGCAAATAAAAACAGATGGCCATTTTTTCTACGCAGAAGCCACTGCACAGATCCATGGCAAAGACCACAAGTTCCGTCGTAAAAAACGATGTTTTTACCGCGATAAGCTTCTACTGAATGATGGTCAACCGGTGATGCTCCCATTTTCCGTTTGGCGTTAAAATCCTCACGAGGTACACTCCACTAGATAAAGATGGAAGATCGATTTTTTCTTTTGAAACCACGTTATTCCACTTTCTAATTTGCACCCCATTTACGCTAAACAACTGAACTTCGGGAATAGTTTCGTTATCCGAAAAATCCACGAAGAAACTGTGTTGGGTTGGATTCGGGAAAACCTTCGTGCTTTTATGAACATCTTGTTGAACATATTGCTGAACAGACAAAGAATCGTCTGCTGTTGTATCTACTTCAACCATAATTCCCTTAAAAAAGTGTAGGCCACCAGACTTATTTCCAAGGATGGCCTCAGGCAAAGAATCTCCGTCAAAATCAAACAATGCAACTGCATTACTTTGCCCGCTTTTCAAGAATTGGTTTGACTTCAACAAAGCAGGAGAAATCGCAAAGCGAAAGTTTGGACGTAGATTACTTGTTCCTAAAAATGGCAGTGCGCAACCATCAGCAAGCAGTGTATTGTTTCCGCTTGCGTTATCATTCAAGGGATAAGCGTTGAGCTGCTCGTTCATTTGAGTGCCACGCATATTTATGTTTTGAAAAATATTGCTATTACGACTAAAGCATACTTGAATTAAAATATCGCTTGTTCCGTCCCACTCAAAATTCTGGCGGTTAAAAGGAATAGTGTTGTATCCGAGGCTAAGTGCCCAAGTACCTTCGAAATTATTAGGACCTGGGGTAAGCCAGCCATTGGAGAAATCTGATCCAGGTGCAATGGAACGCATAGAAATTCTAAAACCCTGACTGAGATTAGGATTATTCGTAGAGGTAATTTCAAATGCAATAGAGCTGAAATTACCGGAATAAATACCTTCTGCGTGAAGTTCGGCAGCGCGAATGATAAACTGATTGCGTCCATTTCTTCTAGCCGCTCCCAGCGCGCTTAATTCAGGAGTGGTCAAAACCTCATTTCCTGAACCGATATCAATGCTCGCAACTTGCGGCAAATTCAGAACGGTTTCGATACTATCATACACTAAAACACCCTGATTGAACGTTCCGACGATAAATTGAATCTCACCTGATGGCAATGTGTAAAATGATGGCATTGCGTTTCCTTCTGTATCGATATTTCTCCTAGTATGAATTCCACTAAACTCTGTGGTTACTAGAGTAAATGAAGGAGCCGATGCCGTTCCGGTATTTTCAAAGTAAGCGATATTTCCATTTTCATTACCCACAAAAAGCTCTGGTTTGCCATCACCAGTAACGTCATAGAGAGCTGGAGCAGCTTTGGAAATAACATTAATGTTTTGATAGTTAAACACCGGCGCCGCCCATTGTGGATTTGTAGCAGTCCCCGTGTTTTCCAAATAAATCAACTCACCTTCTTGTGAACCCAGTACAATATCATAGTCTCCATCATTATCCAAATCGTAAACAGTGGGATACAAAAACGATCTCTGGTATTGAGCCATATTAGCAAAATCGTTATCAACCAACTCAAAAGCGGGCTGATTTACTGACCCAACATTCTCAAACAAAAATAAATTTCCGTGATACTGATTCATGGTATCGGTGGCGTAACCAAAATTTCCGACCAAAATATCAGGTAGTCCATCGCCATTAAAATCACAAATTACCGGGAATGCATTGGTTCCTAGTTCAATCATGTCTTCTTGAAAAAGTCGACGATTTTGCAAACTAAAATTAGGCAGCGTGTCTAGACCCATGTTTTTATAAAAATGAACACTAGAATCAGACCGACCTTGATGTTTAGAGTTGGAGGTTACTAACAAATCCCTTACCCCATCATGATCAACATCAACATAAAAGGCCGCGGGAAAAAAAGGCATGTGCGCAGGAACATCATATACAGGAAATAACGTGTCCTTAGCTGTCATTAAAGCCGTATCTAAACTACCATTGTTAAAAGCTGCTATTAATCCAGGATAATCGCTATCACCAATTATCAAATCGTACAAGCCATTTCCGGTAAGATCTAATGACAACAAAGAAGATTCAGCGTGCATAACATTCTCTGGCCTACCTTCGGATTCAATTTGCGAACGATGGTCGTCGACATTTCCGCCACCCGATCCAGAACAGGCAAATAACGTAATATTGTTGCCCGTAAAGGATTCCATAAAATCCCCATAACAGAAAGTTTCAATCTCGAAATCTATTCCGCACGGCTGCTTATTTTTGTAGTAGGTGACTATACCTCCAAGCACGTCAAAACTCAGTATATCAACAGCTCCATCGCGGTTCACATCTTGAAAAACCGGGATATCGGTTGAATTTATAAAAACACTAAACTGTCGATTCGCAGCATTGGTGTAGTACAAGTATTGACCAGGAATGGCTTGCTGAAAAGAAAGTTGTCCGCCAGAAGAAGTATTCTCATAAATCATACAAGTAGATGTACCCAGGCCTCCAACAGTCAAAATATCCATTTTACCATCACAATTATAATCTGCAACCTGAATGTAGTGCTGCGCCGGAGGTAAATACTGAATCACATCATGATCATACCTATAGTAAAACGAACCACTATCACCTTCTTTAATCAACGGAATATATCGATCACCTTTACGATCAAAACCTAACAAATCCATTCTACCGTTTAAATTCAAATCAATTTCTACAAACTGACCTTGATCAATACCTCCAGCCCAAGCCAAGCTCAAAGTATCGTTACCTACTATTACCGGAACAGAGTCTGTAAAAGCGAAATCTAATTTGTAAACAGGAGTGTTCTGGGCGCGTAAATCAATGTGAATGATTAAAGCAGCCATTGCAAAAGCAAGTGAAAGTAGAAGTGAGTTTTTCATTTTCATGAATTTCAAAATT
>JBHYFA010000141.1:0-4438 GCA_051859825.1 Schleiferiaceae bacterium | reverse complement strand
CACTTTCGCCTTGCGTTTCAAATTGGATATTTGCGCTTGGATATCAGAATCGAGGAATCTATTGTTGCTAAAATCTAGAGTGAGACGATCGCCGTCAGAAACCCTTTGTAAGGCTCTACCTAAATCGGCCTTATTCAAAAAAGTAACGCGTTCTCCAAAACGGATTATTACGTGATTGTCTTCTTTGGCGATTTTGATGGCCTGACGATAGTTATCGCGAATAACGTACATCATAGCCACCACAATACCGATACTAATTCCGATTAGTAAATCGGCGAAAACCACAAAAAAAGCCGTAATTGCAAAGGGAACAATCTGCCGAGCTCCTCGTCGATACATTCCTCTAATAATTGGTAAGCTGGTAAGTTTGTATCCTAAGACGATTAGGATGATAGCTAGTGAGGCTTTGGGGATATAGTTGATTACTGGACTAATAAATAAAACGGCCAATAATATCCAGAAACCGTGCAGGATGGATGAAGTTTTTGATGTTGCTCCGGCTTCGATATTGGCGGCACTGCGCACGACCACGGCGGTAATTGGTCAGCCTCCTGCTAATCCAGCTAAGATGTTTCCCACCCCGTGCGCGCGCACCGCTCTATTCGGGGGGGGTAATTCGATTTTTTTTATCTAGCTGGTCTGCCGCTTCTACGCTAAGCAAACTTTCAATGCTCGCTATCAGGGCAATAGTGAAACCTACCTTATAAACAGCAGGTTGGCTCCATAATGACCAGTCGGGAGATTTTAAACCGGAGAACAGCTCCATTTTATTGGCAAAAAGAGGGATGTTTACCAACTGATCGCTATTCAGTGAAAACGATGGAACCCATGCTTGAAAAATTACATTGAAGAACACACCAATAAGCACAATGATTAATGCGGTGGGGATAAACTTCAAACTTTTGGGTAATCTAAGTCGTTTGGTATCCAGTAGCCAATACATCATTAATGAAAAAAGTGAAATGCTGCATGCGCCCCAGTGTGGATTGACTATTCCGTGGAGCATTTTGCTAAACATATTGGTATCGTCATTGGCAAAAATCAGGGTATTCATTTCGTTTGCCGAAATATACCCCATCATATTTGGTATTTGGGTGATGATTAATATCAAGCCTATACCGGCGAGCATACCTTTTATTACAGACAAGGGAAAGAAGTAGCCGATAATTCCCGCTTTTACTATGCTTAGAATAATTTGAATGATGCCGGCAATAACAATGGCTAATAGCACGGCTTCAAAATGCGTTAATTCTTGCAGCGATGAAAGTATCACTGCGGTTAAGCCCGCCGCCGGACCGCTGACGCTGAGGGGAGAGCCACTCAGTGCTCCAACCACAATTCCGCCAATAATTCCAGAAATAAGACCGCTTAATGGATCAACACCAGAAGCAACGGCAATACCCAAACAAAGGGGTATGGCAACTAAAAAGACCACAATGGAGGCGGAAAAGTCAGATTTGAAATTCATAGTTGTGTTTCACCAACAATAAAAAGCAATATTACATAGCAATTCGTAATCAGTTCGAAAACCTATTCTATTTTTTTGAACACTTGGATTTTATACGCAAGCTCTAGATTATTCATGATTTAATTTTGAGAAAATGAATTTTTTTAGGTTGAAGCTGTCAAAAATATGGGGGGTGTGTTGTTTGGAAATGCAAAAAATATGTAATGTGAATAAAAAATTAAGGGGTGTATGTTGAAAAATTAATAAAAATATTTGGATAGTATTTGCAAAATGACTTTTCTTTGCCGAAAATTTTTCAACTATGCCAACAATTCGTTTTGCCGCGCTTCAAGACAGCTTCAATCGTAAGCCACTAGCGCCTACTTTCCCTGACAAACGCGTATCTGAAATTTTCGGAGCTCATGTGTTTAATGAGCGAACCATGCGTGAAAATCTTACGCCTGAAGCTTATCAGTCTGTTAAGCAAGCGATGGAGAAAGGTTCTAAAATCAATCGCGAGGTGGCCGATCAAGTTGCTTCTGCTATGAAAACTTGGGCTTCAAAGTTGGGAGCTACGCATTACACCCACTGGTTTCAGCCCCTTACCGGCGCCACTGCTGAAAAACACGATAGCTTTTTTGAGCCTACAAGTGACGGACAAGCTATTGAGCGTTTTGATGGCAGCTTGTTGGTGCAACAAGAACCCGATGCTTCTAGCTTCCCGAACGGGGGTATCCGCAACACCTTTGAAGCACGTGGATATACCGCTTGGGATCCTACTTCTCCTGCCTTTGTAATGGGTACTACCTTGTGTATTCCTACGGTATTTGTTGCCTACACAGGCGAGGCATTGGATTATAAAACGCCTCTTTTACGCGCATTGCAAGCCGTAGATAGAGCCGCGACAGACGTATGCAAATACTTCGATAAAAATGTAGAACGTGTTACCGCCACTTTAGGTTGGGAACAAGAGTACTTCCTTATTGATAAGGCGCTTTTCAATGCTCGTCCTGACTTAGTGCTTACCGGTAGATCACTGTTAGGACACGCGCCGGCAAAGGGTCAGCAGCTTGAAGATCATTATTTTGGATCTATTCCAGAGCGCGTAATCATGTTTATGCGTGAGCTTGAATACGAGTGTTATCTTTTGGGAATTCCTGTAAAAACCCGTCATAACGAGGTTGCTCCCTCGCAGTATGAATTAGCGCCCATTTTCTCAGAAGCTAACATCGCGGTCGATCACAATTCATTAATCATGGATGTGATGGACAAAGTAGCTCGTCGCCATAACTTTAAAGTTCTTTTCCACGAAAAGCCCTTTGCCGGAGTTAATGGTTCGGGAAAACACAACAACTGGTCGTTGAGTACCAATACAGGTAAAAACCTCTTGAGTCCGGGAAAAACTCCCAAGAACAACTTGATGTTCCTTACCTTCTTCATCAATACCATCAAGGCGGTTCACGATAATGCTGATTTGCTTCGCGCAGCCATTGCCTCTGCTAGCAACGACCACCGCTTAGGGGCCAATGAAGCGCCACCCGCAATTATTTCGGTATTTATCGGTAGTATGCTTACGCATGTATTGAATGAATTGGAAAAAGTGAACGGGAAATTGAGTCCTGAGTTTAAAACCGAACTCAAGCTCAATGTTGTAGGTAAAATTCCGGAAATTCTTCTAGATAATACCGACCGTAACCGTACTTCTCCTTTTGCCTTTACTGGAAACAAGTTTGAGTTCCGCGCCGTTGGTTCTACTGCCAACTGTGCTCAGGCAATGACTGTTCTTAACACCATCATGGCCGATCAGTTGATTGAGTTTAAGACCGAAGTTGACGCGATGGTTAAGACCGGATTGAAAAAGGACGATGCTATTTTCAACGTTCTTCGTACCTACATCGGTAAGTCGCGTAATATCCTTTTTGAAGGCGATGGTTACAGCGATGAGTGGGTGGAAGAAGCTAAGCGTAGAGGATTAAACAACATTCCTAAGACGCCAAAAGCTTTGGATGCGTACGTTAGTGAAAAATCCATTTCTTTGTTCGAGCGCCACGGTGTATTGAGTAAAGTTGAAGCGGAAGCGCGCCACGAAATTCTTTTGGAAGAATACTTCAAGAAAATTCAAATTGAATCTCGCGTTTTGGGAGATATTGCCGGAAACCACGTTGTTCCAACCGCCATTTCGTACCAAAATACCCTCATTGAAAACGTCCGTGGTTTGAAAACCGTACTAGATGAGCCGGTATTTAAGAAAGTTGCCAAAGAGCAATTGGAAATGATCACCGAAATCTCCGATAGAATATCCAAAATTTTGGCTCTTCGTGATGCTATGATAGAAGCGCGTAAGAAAGCCAATAAAATAGAGGATATGAGGGAACGTGCCATCACTTACTGTGATGAAGTTCAACCTTTCTTCGATAAGATTCGCTACGAAAGTGATAAGCTGGAGCTTATTATTGATGATGAGAGGTGGCCTTTGCCTAAGTATCGCGAAATGCTCTTCTCTAAGTAGTGGCTGTCTATAAAGTCCGATGACGGCGTTATGCTCATCCGAAAATCAGGTCATTTACTAATGTAAACTCCCTGATTTTCGGATTTCGCATGCCTTGTCCTCGAACTTTCTAGACTAGCCACTTGGGGAGATTTATTGACAAGTTTAAGTAGTGGCTGTCTATAAAGTCCGATGACGGCGTTGTACCTGTCATTACCTATGATTTTAGGGCTCATTCATTAGTTCATCCCGACAAGAAATTGTCGGGATGACCTTTTTTTACACGTTTCATCAACGTCCACCCCTGACCTCGAAGAGGTCACATGTTTATAACGTATGATCAACGTCCAATCCTGACCTCGAAGAGGTCACATGTTTATTACGTATGATCAACGTCCACCCCTGCCCTCGAAGAGGTCACATGTTTATTACGTATGATCAACGTCCACCCCTGCCCTCGAAGAGGTCACATGTTTATTACGTATGATCAACGTCCACCCCTG
>JBHYFA010000140.1:0-4680 GCA_051859825.1 Schleiferiaceae bacterium | reverse complement strand
TCCGATAGCTTCGTTATGCTCAGTCTAAAATTTCGTTATTTACTCTTATTTCGATAATTATCTTCGTTCCCAAAGCCTCTTGTGTTTTCGTGTTAATGAGATCTTCAATGTCTAAGGAAATTACATCTTCATTATTCGCTTTATTGATAAGCGAAATACGGGTGTCTATAGCTTTGGAAGCAAAGGACTGATGGTTGATGCGATTGGCATTGATTTTTTGGGAAGCTTCTCTTCCAATACCGTTATCTTCTACGATAATTTGGATGGTTTGGAAATCTGTTTTTGAAACATCAATTCGGAGTTTTTTCACGCCATATTGATGCATTAGCCCATGCTTAATGGCGTTTTCCACGAAGGGTTGAATAATCATTGATGGAATGAGAACATCTTGTTCTTCAATGGGAATATTGGTTTCGATGAGGTATTCAAAATCGTCTTCAAAACGGGCGGCTTCTAATTCTACGTAGGTTTGTAATATTTCTAACTCCGTTTGTATGCTAACTTTCGATTTTCCCGAAATATCGAGTACACTGCGCATAAGACCAGACATTTTACCCAATAAATCGGAAGCTTCATTTTTCTTGTTTGCATAAATCAACCCCTGTACGGAATTAACAATATTGAAGAGAAAATGCGGGTTCATCTGCGAGCGGATTGAGACCAGCTGCGATTCTAAAAGCTGCTGCTTTATCAGTTGGGCCCTGCTCTGACGAAGGAGTATTCGCCTGAAAAACAGGTAGGATAGGAATACGGCAAAAACAAATACCAAGGCGTAAAACCAAGGAAGTGTCCAGAAGGGCGGTTGGATGGAAAAGGATTTTGAGTAAACGGGAGAAAAAGCTTCGTTGGTTTTTACCTTCAACTCGAAGGTGTATTTGCCAGGTGGGAGTGAGAGATAGCTAAATTGATTGTTTTTCGATGATTGTGTATGCCAAGTATCTTCAAACCCTTTCAACCGGTAGTAGTACTCAAACTGACCATAATTTTGAAAATGAACGGCATCCACCTTCAAGCGTAGATTATTTTCTCGGAAAGAAAAACGGTTTTGATCCGTGGAGCTTCCTTCTTTGGGTTTATACAAACTCAAACTGTTGATTTTAGGGAAAACGGGTGCGGTTTCTGAAGGTAGTGGAAAATACAGGAGGCCAACATCAGTGGCGAGCAACAATTCTCCAGCAACAATTTCAAAGTCAAAAATATTGGTGTTTTTCAACGATAATTTATCGCTAACATTGGTGACTTTTTCGGTTAATGTATTCACCATTTGCAGACCAAAATCGGTAAGAATGAAGAGGTAGCTGCTGAACGCTAAGGTTTTAATGCACACTTGCCCTTGGAGGATATTTTCCGTTTGAAAGAGGGGTTTGATTTGGTCATTTTCTAACATTAAAATGCCGTGCCGAAGGGTGGAAAGGATTACTCTTCCGTTGCGGTTTTTCAGGAAATTTAGCACTACGATATTCTCGCCATTATAGAGGATATTTTTGGATTTACCGTTTACATCAATCTTATATAAAGCATCGTAAGCACCTAGGAAGTACGATTGAGAAAGGGGCTCAAAATACCCCGAAATACTGCGGTTGTAGTAAATACGTCGGGTGGGAATATTTAGGTGTGAATAAGGTACGAGTTCAAAAACCTCATCGTTTTCACCTAATTTTGGGGGACGTACTAAATCCTGATTGAATATTAATGCTTGATTGTACGTGTTAATCATGAAGTTGCCTTTGTCATCGTGCGTAAGGTTTTTTCCTAATCGAATAGGTGTATAGTTGTAGTTATTGTTGATTTCAAAAACACCATGACTGCTTATGAGCCTGTTTGTACTCCGGTCGAAATAGAGATATTCAATTTCCGACATGAAGTTGGTCTTCAACTCCTTAATTACTTTTTTTTCGGCGGAAAGATGAAAAATAACTCCGTCGCCTGCCCCTATGAAGATACTGTTTTCCGGCCCATTGCATATTCTGTATATACTGTATTCGGAGGGTTTAACTTGTAAGAGGTTGAGGTTGGGAATATAAAATAAACCTCTATCTACAGAGCTTACCCAATACCCACCTTGAAAATCTTTAACGATGTTGGTAATTCGTGTGTTTTTAAAATATACACTATCAAAGCGGTTTTCTTCTGATTTCCAAGGAATAAGTCCAATGTTTGTGCAGAGCCATAGTTCATCATCGATAACAATGATATGGTTGATATAGGTATTGAGTAGGCATTTGTCAATACTAGGCCTAGTCTGCCCAATAGTCAACTTGCTCATTTTATTCTTAGGTGAAAATACGAGATTATCCCGGATATACTTCACCGTATTTTGTCCGTGGGCAATTTTCCTTTGCTTACTTACTTCGTGGTTTTCGCTGAAAGTAAAAATGTGATATAGGTCGGTTACGGATGTTTCACCGGTATTAGGATTTACTATTACCTCAACAAAGGTATTTTCTTTTACACTCGTGTCTTTCCGGAAAACAGCTTCAATTTCCCCATTATTTCTTTGTATGAAAAGGGTGTTTTCGGTAAGAAAATAAATTCCGTGGGGATGAACCTTAAAGTCTTTTAACATGCCATCACCATCAATCACGGAATTGATTTGTTCGTTGGGACGGAGGGTGTCGTTATGGAGATAGAATATTTGATTGGTAAAATTCATGCACCAAATACTACCATCAATATGCTGTTGAATGGCATTCATCGATCGACTTCGATTCCCAATAATGGGAAAAATTCTAAAGGAGGTTCCATTAAATTGCGCTAAGCCTAATTCCACGCCTAAATACAAATGCCCTTCTCGGGAGGAAAACAAATCGTAAATGGTTGAAGAAGGGGCATCCATTTCCGGACCTATCTTTTTGAAATAGGGGTTTTGCGCCCATAACGGAGTGCTAAAAACCAAAAATAAAAATAGTATCCCCCTCCACTTTAGCATGCTTATTTTATTTTGGAGAGTTTGTAGCTGAATCAATGTTTATAAAAATAAGTAACATGCAAAATTACATTAAGCAAATTGCATAAAGCTTGTGAACTTGTATATGTACGTTTTTAGTTTCTAACACAAAACCAATTTAGCTCCCGGGATAAGGAACAAAACCCTCTTCTCCGGGAATTTTTGGGAATTTTTGGTTTTTCCAATCCTCCACAGCTTGCTTCAAAATAGACTTATCTGATGAAACAAAGTTCCAATCAATAAATCTTTCTTCGGGAAATGCTTGTCCACCAAATATATAGACGGTAGAGTTTTCCGCCATTTGAAAGGAGCACAATTCGGCTTGTTGGGTAATCAATATTTGTTTAGGTTGGTACTCATTTCCGGAGGCTTTTACACTACCTTCAAGGATATACAGGGCGCTTTCACCGTACAGATTTTTTCCAATGTCGATGTTTTGTGCAGTTTGGGACTTTATTTCAATAAAAAACAATTCGCTGTGTACGGGTACGGGCGATTCTCTGTCGAATGCTTTGCCAGCAATGAGTTTGAAATGAACATCTCCCTCAGTCCACTGCGGAATTTCGTCGGCTTTTATGTGTGCGAAGGAAGGCTCTTTCGTCTCTAATTCCTGAGGCAGTGCTACCCAGATTTGCAAACCGTGGAGACGGCCATGTTTATTTCTCAATCTTTCCGGGGTTCGCTCAGAATGCACAACGCCTTTGCCGGCGGTCATCCAATTCACAGCGCCGGGATTGATTTCAATTTCGTTGCCCAGGGAATCACGATGCATGATTGCTCCTTCAAACAAATAAGTTAGTGTGGAAAGTCCGATGTGAGGATGGGGCAAAACATCGAGATTTATATTAGGCGTAATTTCTGCCGGACCCATGTGGTCGATAAAAACAAAAGGTCCCACGCTGCGTTTCTGGCGAAAAGGAAGGAGGCGACCCACCAAGAAATCGCCAATTTTTGCAGCACGTTCTTCAATTATTAGGGAGATGTTTGACATAAGAATACTTTGCCGCAAGCTAAGCAAGTTTTTGGAGTGTAATTTCTTAAGGATTATAAAAAACGGCATCCGTTAAAATTCTCCGTTTTTTTGCGTTCAGTTCGCAATTGAAAAGAAAATAGGTTATATTTACCAATCAATTAAATGCATAGGATGAACGGAATATGTATAAGCATCAAAGCTCTGGGTCTTAGTCTTTTCTTGTTGTTGCATACACCGGCAGAAGTGTTGGCTCAACGCATTTTTGATGCTTCAGGCAGGCAAATTGGTCGTGTAGATGGAAATCGTTATTTTGATTCTTCAGGAAGAGCCATCGGAAGAGTTGAAGCTGAAAGAATCTTCGATGCTTCGGGTAGGAATATTGGGCGTATTGAAGGTGAGCGTATTTACGATTCTTCTGGCAGATTGCTTGGGCGAATAGATGGCCAAAGACTATTTGATGCATCGGGTAGAGCGCTTGGGCGTATTGAAGGAAATCGTGTGTTTGATTCTAGTGGCCGACAAATAGCTCGTGCTGAAGGTTTACGCCAACGGCAAATTATCTTGTTTTTCTACTTTTTTATGTGATGTCTAAGCCCTTTTATAATCACATAAAATCCTTCCATAGCGCCCAAATATCAAAAACAAGATTCGAAGTGGTTTTGAAATACGAGAAATAAACCGGCATACTCGTTCACCACGCTCTATTTTCCAAAGTCCTTCTGCGGAGCTCAATGTTGTGTTACAGAGGTAAAAAATACAA
>JBHYFA010000139.1:0-4773 GCA_051859825.1 Schleiferiaceae bacterium | reverse complement strand
AAAACCATACATCCTTAATTTCCAAAAAACCTACATTGTTATTTTCTAGTTACATAATAACTATGTTTGGCTTGTGTCATCAAGAAAAACATTCTTTATTTTCACTATATTATTTTTATCCTCATCGATACATGCGGGAGAAAAAGAGCGCATGATTCACGAAAAGCAGTCCGAGGCTTTCGAGATGATATTAAGGAATCAACCTGAAGGAATAAAAATACTCCGAGAACTATACAACCAATACCCAAACATGCCCGACTCCTTAAAAGGAGCGCATTTCAATTCATTTGGTGTATATTATGCCGTTAAAGGTCAGCTTGACTCTGCGATTGTAAAATTTCAAGAAGCGGTAAAGTATTACAAAGATCATCCAGGCGCATTGAGGTCATTTACAAACCTGGGGCTTGCCTACAGAAATACTGGGGAGAATCGTAAAGCTTTAGAAACCTTATTTGAAGCCTTAGAACAAGCGCAAAAACTTCGCAGTGACGAAATGGTTTCGAAGATCTGTAGTGAAATTGGAACGGTGTATAATCAACTAGGGTTTGTTTCGACCTCGCTCGAATATACCCTAAAAGCTCTGCGACTACTCGAGCTAATGCCAGATGCCAGCGAAAAAGATCTGATGTTGGCTAAACAGAAGCTTGCTACCAAATACACTGCCCTGGGGCAACACCATAAGTCGATCTCCATCTTTAAAGAAGTTTTATTTTACTTCAAAGAAAATGAGCTTTGGTACGCCTATTACCCAAGTTTAATAAGTTTAATTGATGCGTATTATCTCATAGGAAATATCGAAGCAACGCAAGAATGGATAGACAAAAATGAAGCGGACGTGATGGCGAATGCTAACATCCAATTTCAAAATCTTTTCAATAGATCAAAAGGAAAAACCTACTTTGCATTGAACAAAAAGCAAGAAGCAAAAGAAATTCTTTTGAGCGTTTTTCTTTCCGAACTAAAAAAACCTCATGGATTCACCCTTGACGCCGCAGTTGACTACTTGAAATTACTCATAGCAGATTTTGAGTTAGAAAAAGCCGAAGCCTTTATCGATAAATACATACTTGAATTGGAAAACATAGAAAGTTCGTACCTTATCAAAGAGAAGTTTTATGAATACTGCTCAGAAATCTACGGAAGAAGAGGGCAATTTGAACTTTCTCACTTGTACGCCCGTAATGCTCTTAGGGCAAGAGACTCAGTAAGTAGATATGAAAATGAGATGCTGGCAAACTTTCATCCACTAGCTTTTGAACACCAGAAACTCTTAGAAGAGTATATTCACATGGAAGATAGAGTAGCCGTTTCAAAAAAGGTCTTATACGGTGGACTTGGACTACTTGCGTTGACTTTACTTGGTCTTTTTATTTGGTTGAAAGCTAAAGTAAAAAACGTCAAAAGAAATATTCTTCGTGGAAGTAATAGCTTCGAATTTGATGAACAAAAAAGTCTGTATCAACTAGCCATTCAAGAAAAGGCTCAGCTGGAACGAAAAATCACAAGCTTAGAAAAGGAGTTGACTGTCTACAAAAACAATAATGAGGCAGTAAATGATGAAACTACAGATATCATTCTCGATGAAAACATCGATATCTATGAATATATTGGTGAAACCATTACCGAATTAACGCAAAGCGAAAAGTTGATTTGTGAATATCTGATTCGGGGATTTTCCAAAAAGGAAATTATCCAAAAACTCAAAGTCAGCAGCAAAAACCTGAGCGACAAAAAGAATCGTATTGCAAAAAAAATCAAAGACTTTTATTATGATGACTTGGAGGAATATATATCCATACGTCGTAATGAGCTACGAGAAGATACTTGATACCAATAGCTGTCTAAACCCACCCTATCGGTGATGCAAAATTCTCCGAACAAAAATTTCCTCCCCATCAGCAAAGCCTCTAACGATATAACCTCCAACTTTTAATGGAGCAGTGAAAAAGGTGAATTCATTCAATCCTGCTTTACAGGGCTGTGAAATGAGTTCACGAACGATTTGTCCGGATGGTGAATAAATGTAAATGCTCACTTCGGCATCGTTAGGCAACGTAAACTGAATAGCAATTTGATCATTGAAAGGATTAGGGTAAATCACCGGCTTAACCTCCTTCTCATCAATAGGGAAAATGAGTGTATCTATAAGCTCCGTTCCTCTCGCATCACGAACCTTTAATACCACAGTATCGCCACGACAAACACTGTGCAACTCCGGCTCAGAAGGCGCCATGGAGTCCGACAACCAAACGTATTCGTAAGGTGGGAGTCCGCCAGAAACCTTAGCTGTGCATACACCCAAACAGAGCGCTCCATTATTCAGCGGCTCTAAGTCCAAAAACATTCTGGTAGTATCCGGACTGATGAGTTGGGTAATCCACGTACCTGAACCATTTGTAGGTAAGCCAAAATACCCCGCAGCGTAGGCCACCTCGGGCTCATTATATTTTCTTTGCAATCCAAAATAATCACCCCAGCGATCATACGTACCGGCGAGTCTGCTAATGAAATTCTCACCAGCCTTCAACTCAATAACCGGGGAATACAAGCTATCGTTGGAAAAATACACCGCGCTCAATCCGGCGAAATCCGTGGGCGAGGTGTGAAGGAATCCAATTAGCGACTGTGGCTGTCGATTCTGCTGTCCTAGCCATACAATGTTTGGATAGGCATAATCACGTACGGAATCACCAATTATGGTTCCCCACAATCGCGGGTTCGCGGCGGCTACATTTTCAATACCACCGTGGTAAATAGCCGCCAAGCCCGTTGCGGGGTTAACCGAAGTGCTTACATACTGAATATTACCACTCTCTATAAACGCCCCTAATACTCGGGCATCGTTGATATCCAAACCACTAGTAGGGTCATTGAGATCCGTATTTTGCTGTCGGCCATTAGGCGCCAATCCATAAGGCGTAGGAGTAGTAAAAGCGCGCACATCAACGAAGGCATCGGTGTCGTTGATACCTCCATGCAACTGAGCTACGAAAATGGTATCGTTGGTTAAGTCAAAGTTGCGATTAGACAATAGATACACTTCATCCGTTATACCCGTTGCACCATTTATCGGATGCAGGTTACGCACAAATTTACCATCATACCGAACATCGTGAAAAAGCTTTGCCGGTAGAACACTATCTCCGCGATAAGCGGCGTGCTTGTCTAACTGCCAAATAATTGACCCATCAAAGCCCAACTGCCAAGAAACATCTGGAATGATAAGGTTAGCTGTATAAATGACTTCATTGGAGGTAAGCGCCAAACATGGAAAGTCGGTCCAACGATTATTATCCAAAGGATTACCCGGAATTCTGTACACGTACCATTCGTCAAGAGGGTCATTCGTAGATGAAAAAGCGAAAATCAAAAAACTATTCTCCGGACGGTTATTGGCCAAAAATGTCAAAACAAACCTATCGTGGTCAGGGTCGTACGAAAGCTTCGGGTCGTAATAACTATGGTGTGTACCAAATTCTGCCGCGATCTGATTAAGTCCAATTGTGAAAGAAGGAAATAGCGCTTCATTGGTTTTTGTATCGTAGGCATACAAGGAAGAGTTGATGGCGGAAAGCAAAATCCCATCGTTAGAAATAGCTAGAGTGTTATCGAGCGGAATACCTCCAGTTACGGGGATTTGCACACCGCTGCCCAGCACCCTACTCTTGGTCATTCCCCACGGGTTAAAGGGAATAAGCGAACTGTCTGTTTGAATACTCTTGCGCTGATTAGCCGGAGCAACGCGCGGGTATTTTTTAGCAACCTCTACTTTTTGTCCACGAAGAAAACCACGATAGGTCTCACCTCCCGGAATGGGCGCTTCCAGATGAATGATCTGTGGGGAAAAGTCCGGCTCAACCTCCCGCGGGTTAAACGTGGCCTTCTCTGCTTGAACTCCTAAAGTCTGCTGCGCATTAGTCACTGTCGACAATGCGAAGATTGACAAACAAAGGAAGGCTAAGAAAGATAAATTGAATATCGGAGAATAGGCATTCTTCATAGGCCAAAAATTTTGCGACTAAATTACAATAAAATTATTGGTAATTCTAACAGATTAACATTCGATTTTTCAACCAAAAATTTAAAGGTGACAATTATCATAGTACAGTTTGGTCGTTATGCAGAAATTTGTTCAATAAATAATCATCTAATTCACCATTATTCCATGAAAAAAAGAGAACCCGTTTCCAGCATCATGACCGATTCCGTAATCACCGTATCGGTAAATGATCATCTTCGTGATGTAAAAAAGAAATTTTCCAAAGAAAACATCCGTCACCTTCCCGTAATGAGTGGGGAAGAATTAGTGGGAATCATTAGTAAAAACGACATTATGCGCTTGAGCTTTGGTTCGGTTTTCGACAATCAAGAAAATGCCGATGAAGCGGTTTTGGATATGTTGAGTGTAGATCAAGTAATGACCCACAAGCCAAAATCCATTAAGGCCGATATGTTGATTCGTGATGTGGCAGAAATTTTAGTATCGAGCCACTTCCACTCGCTTCCCGTTGTTGACGATGATGGAAAAGTTGTAGGTATCGTTACCAGCACTGATATAATCCAGTACTTGCTTGAGCAATACTAATCTGAAGCACAAGCCATTCAAATAAAAAAAACTCCGAGGAAAACGAATTTCTCGGAGTTTTTTTTAACCTAAAACCAAACTCTATTAAGTAATCTGCCCAAATAAAATTAAGGCTTATCAGAAATTCCATTAGTTAGAGTCTGTCCATAAAGTCCATTAGCGGCGTTGCACTTGGATTGAAAACAGTC
>JBHYFA010000138.1:0-4806 GCA_051859825.1 Schleiferiaceae bacterium | reverse complement strand
CGAGGGTTGAGTTTGCTGATGATTTCCAAACTCTCGCGAAGTTCTTCCTCAGAAATACTCAATCGAGTGATGATTTTTTCGTAGTGCTTACGGGTAAATTCAAGGTAGTGGTCGGTGATGATGCTGAGCGCTCGTTTATTTTCCGGGCTCGGTTTCTTTCTTTCGAGTTGGAGACGAAGACATTCTTGCAAATCGCGGGCCCCCACTCCTGCCGGATCAAGGGTTTGAATCTCTAACAGGATTTTCTCCAAATGCTCAGCGTTGGTGTATATCCCCACGGTAAACGCCAGGTCGTCGGCAATGGCGCTCAACTCCCGGCGGAGGTACCCATCGTCATCGAGGTTTCCTATGAGATAACGCGCCAGTTTAAGGTCTTCATCGGAAAGCTTACGCCAGCCTATCTGTTCGTTGAGTTGGTCGTAAAACGATTGCGTAGTAACAACCGGCGCCTCATAACTCTCGTCGTCGGCACTGTAATTATTGGCTTTTAGACGGTATTCGGGGATTTCGTCGTCGGATAGATACTGGTCAATATCAATGTCTTCATTATCTCGACTGTATTCCTCATCACGGTCGTCGTATTCGGAATCGTTGGCGTAAATTTCTTCAATATCGCTATTGTCTTCCCCTTCTTCCAAAGCAGGGTTGGTTTCCAATTCTTCCTTAATTCGCTGCTCTAAATCTTGCAGAGGAAGCTGAATCAACTTCATCAATTGGATTTGCTGGGGCGATAGCTTTTGTGATAATTTGAGGGCTAAACTTTGCTTAATCATGGCAGATGGTTTTATACTCTTGCCTGACGAAGATACAACAAAATATTTTTATTGGCGTGATTTTTGATTAAAGCGCGAAATTTTTTTTCAAAAAGATAAAAAGTTCGAAAATGATGACGGTTTTTGTATGGTACAGTGTTTAAAGTCATTGTTTTAGAAAAGCTTTTGCTCATTGAAAAAATACAAGTTGCTATCGCCATAACTCAGAAATCGGTAGTTATTTTCCAATGCGTGTTGGTAAACCTTGCGCCAATCGTCGCCAATACACCCCGAAACCAGCATGAGGAGAGTGGATTTTGGCTGGTGAAAATTGGTAAACATTGCGTGGGCAACTCGGTAGATGTAACCGGGTACAATCATCAGGGAGGTTTTGGCGTAGGCGTGACCTTGGACGAGTAGCTCTTCGAGTTTTACCCAAACTTCATCTTCGGGTGTATTTTGTGGCAATTCAAAGGCGTCCCATTGCTCGAGATTCCAGTCGAAACCCTCTGGTTGATGGATGGCTTTTACGCCCAGCCAGTAAAGCGATTCCAAAAAGCGAATGCTGGTGGTTCCTACTGCGATGCGGTTGTCTTTTCTGTTTTTTAGTTTACGAATAACGTCGATGCTTACCACCATTTCCTCGCTGTGC
Source organism: Schleiferiaceae bacterium (assembly GCA_051859825.1). Taxonomy (GTDB): domain Bacteria; phylum Bacteroidota; class Bacteroidia; order Flavobacteriales; family Schleiferiaceae; genus CSBr16-58. Next base: position 3,402 of record JBHYFA010000138.1, on the reverse strand, counting down.
ATGCGGTGTTTGCTCAGGTCGTTTTCTTTCACGGGTAAAAACGTGCCGCCTCCGACGTGTAGGGTGAGGGCTTGGGTTTGGATGCCCCGATCTTTTATGCGTTGCATGATGCTTTCGGTGAAGTGCAAACTCGCCGTGGGAGCCGCCACCGAACCCTTGGTGTGCGCAAATATGCTTTGGTAGCGTTCAAAATCGCTTTCGTTGGCATCTCTGCGTATGTAGGGAGGGAGCGGGACTTTCCCCAGTATATCGAGGATTTCGGCAAAACTCAAATCAGCATCCCAGGAAAAATCAATCAAAAAAGTGCCTTCCTCTCTTTCAAGCATTTTCAATCGAAGGCTGAAAACCTCTTGATGCGGAATTTCCAAAACACCCGTTTTCCAGTGCCGAGCGCCGCCTACCAAGCAGCGAAAAACAACATTTTCTTTCTGCTGCATGACTTGCTCCACGCTTTTTCCGTGGGGGGCTTCCAGACAAAAAATTTCGATGATGCGATTTTTTTCGGGAATAAGCGCGTGAATCCTCGCCATCACCACGCGGGTTTCGTTGAAGAAAATAGTGGCATCTTCGGGGAGCAGCTCCGGCACTTCGCTAAAATGACGGTCGAAAATTTGCCCATCGCGATACACCAAAAGCTTCGAGGCATCTCGTTCTTTTAGAGGTTCGAAGGCAATTTTGCTTTCCGGTAAATCGTAGTTGAAGTCTTCCGGTGACGGCAGTGGGAGCATAGACAATATTTTTCCGCAAAAATACTTTACTTGAAAGCTTGCAAGATAAAGCGCTTTCCTAAATATATATTTGTTTTTTGCACCATTAAAGTTCCGTAACTTTGTCCCCCTCAAAAAAGTTCAAACAACCTGAATGAGCGATCCAATCAAGCACGAATGCGGCATTGCCATGCTGCGCCTCAGAAAGCCTTTAGAGCATTATCGGGAAAAACACGGCAGTTATTTTTACGGCATCAACAAGATGTATTTGTTGATGGAAAAGCAGCACAATCGCGGACAAGATGGTGCTGGCTTCGCTTCGGTAAAGTTCGATATGCAGCCGGGACAACGTTATTTATCGCGCTACCGCTCTGTTGACCCCAAGCCCATTCAGGATATTTTCACCCATATCACCAAGCGAATCGAAGGTATTTTAAAGGAGTATCCCAATCATCCCAATGAAGTTCATTGGCTGAAAGAAAATTTGCCCTATCTGGGAGAAGTCTATTTGGGGCATTTGCGCTACGGAACTTTTGGTGGTAATTCCATTGAAAATTGTCATCCTTTCTTGCGTCAAAACAACTGGATGAGTAGAAATCTCATTCTTGCGGGGAATTTTAATATGACCAATGTGCAAGATTTGTTCGGGCAGTTGGTTGAACTCGGACAGCATCCGAAAGAGTTTGCCGATACGGTAACGATTATGGAAAACATCGGTCATTTTTTGGATGAGGCCAACGAAAAACTCTACAAGAAATTCCGCAAACTTGGTTTGTCAAAACAGGAGATCTCTCCCAAAATTGCCGAGAACCTTCCCGTACATAAAATTTTGAAAAACGCCTCCAAACGTTGGGATGGTGGCTACGCCATTGCCGGTATGATAGGTACGGGCGATAGTTTTGTGTTTCGCGACCCTTCCGGTATTCGTCCGGCGTTTTATTACCTGGATGATGAAGTTGTGGTGGTGTGTAGCGAGCGACCGGTAATTCAAACGGCTTTCGAAGTTCCTTTCGATTCGATAAAAGAAATTACGCCCGGACATGCCTTGATTATGCGTAGAAATGGCGAGGTGGAAGAGGTGAAAATCAAGGAGCCTTTGGAGCAGAAGAGTTGTTCGTTTGAACGCATTTATTTCTCCAGAGGAAACGATCGTGATATTTATCAAGAGCGCATCAAATTAGGTCGCCTCGTGGTGCCTAAAGTGTTGGAAGCGATTGATTTTGATTTAGATAAAACGGTATTTTCCTTTATCCCTAATACGGCAGAAATCAGTTATTTGGGAATGATGAAGGGGGTAGAAGATTGTTTGGATGAGCGCAAAGCCAAGCAGATAGCCGAGCTTTCTTCACCAGATCCTGAGCGTATTAAGCGCATACTTTCTCAGCGGGCGCGATGGGATAAAGTGGCTTGGAAGGATGCCAAATTACGCACCTTTATTACCGAAGACGCCGGTAGGGATAGTTTGGTGAGCCACGTGTACGACATCACCCAAAGCATCCTCAATCCCGGCGATCAATTGGTGGTGATGGACGATTCGATTGTTCGGGGTACGACTTTGAAGCAGAGTATTTTGCGCATTCTCGACCGCCTCAATCCGAAGCAGATTGTGGTAGTTTCTTCCGCTCCGCAAATCCGGTATCCCGACTGTTACGGAATAGACATGGCGCGTATGGGCGATTTCATTGCCTTCCAGGCGGCCATTCACCTGTTGAAAGAAAGGGGCTTGCAACACATCATTGACGAAACCTACCGGAAGGCCAAGGCGTCGCTGCAAGAAAACGATCCGGAGAATCACGTGAAAGACATCTATCGTCCATTCACTCCCAACGAGATTTCCGACGCCATTGCCAAGCTTCTCAAGCCCAAAGATCTCCAGGCCGAGGTGAAAATCATTTTCAACTCCATCGAAAACTTACACGAGGCTTGTCCGCACAGCAAAGGTGATTGGTACTTCACCGGTGATTTTCCTACACCGGGCGGAAAGAAAGTGGTGAACAGGGCCTTTGTGCACTATATCGAAGGCAACATGGCCCGCGCGTACTAAGAGGCTGGGTATATAGGCCGATAGCTTCGTTAAGGTCGGGAGCTGCCGCTTCCATTGCGGGCGCGGGGGCATCACCATCTACACGCACCTCACCGAAATCAATGTACGAAACATGCCGAACCCGCTAGACAATCTAGGCTTGTAAGAATGATTGATAACGTGTATTTTTGACAGATTGGTGTAACGCCCCCTAATTTAATCGGATGAATTTAATGGAACTAATTTAATTTTTTCAGTACCAAATGATAGCCTTAAAATTGATAGCAAAAAACAAAGAGCTGTTTATCTCAAGATACACAACTTTAAGGATAATGATTCCTTGATTGCGATTTCAACTTTAAGGATTAATGCAAACCTTTACTCTCTCAACCTAAGGTTTTCTTTTAATAATGGAAATCCGGTTTTGTATTCTGATACAATGGCGTTTTCCGATTATTGATTTTGTTTCTAAACTAGGTAGAACCAAGAACTTTCTATTGTAATATTGTGAATTGAATCAAAATGCTAATACCTATTTGCTGTTCAACACTCTCTATTTAGTACTTGTCATAAAGTCAAGAGTCTGATTCAGAAAGTTCAGTAGCAAGGCGCACGCTGGATTGAAAAACAAGGAGTTGACTAAAGTCAATGACTGTTTTCAATCCAAGTGCA
>JBHYFA010000137.1:0-4873 GCA_051859825.1 Schleiferiaceae bacterium | reverse complement strand
GACTACAAGCGGACAGCCCGGTGACGGCCCGAAATTAGGGGCGTGAGGGTTCGCAAGGTGGTGAATCGGGCCGGCAGGCGCCCAAAGGAATAATCTACTGTTTGATAAGCCTGCCTCGGTACAGATAGCCGTTACTTCCGCGTAAATACACCATGTAAACGCCGTTGCTTACGCCATCGAAAAGGAGTTCGAGGCCTCCGGGAATCGCACGCTGGGGGGGATGTATTTGCTGACCAAGGGAATTGTACACCAGCAATTCGCCTTGGAGTAAATCGAGAGCGTCAACCGATATTTGTACCCTGCCTGCGGTGGGATTGGGGTAAATGTGGAGTTTTGTGAAGATGTCTTCGGGTTGAACGTGCATCCCGGAACAGTTGATGGCGGTATCACTTTGCTCGGAGAAAACGCCATTTCTCACCCACCAATTAAACCACTCTCCCCCACTGCCATCTTCCCAGTTGTTTAGATCGAAGGTTTTGGTTCCCGAACTATCGCCTTTTATGCGATACACCTTGAGCGCCTGTGCGTTTAAATCCCAAGTGAGTGGGGTGTTGGGCGCGATAACCTCCGGAGATTGCACGGGGAGTTCGCAATTGACCTGCACAAAGTAGGCATTATCATCGTACGCAGGGTATCCACCATACACCGAGGCGATTCCGTTGGTGTCGATGCAAACGGCAGTGTACTCATCGCAGGCAATGGCTCTGGGTGAAGTGCCAAAATCGGAATATATCCTGGCCATGAAACTGACCAATCGCCCCTTCCTATCGGGGTTGTCGAAGTGGGTATCGGTGATGGTTTGCTGCAAAAAATCGACGTTGAAGAAGGCCGCAGAATCTACCCTCACCCGTTGGTCGAAAGGATTACTGAGCGCAGCAGACGAAGTAATCGTACCGTTCTGTGCTGAAAAATAGTACTGTCCGAGTATGGCCATGCCCGCACTGGTACCACCAATTACGGCGCGGCGTTGTTGTACCGCGATATTAATCGCACTGTCGATGGGTGAACCTCGCCAGTAGTCAATGTAGGTCCACTGATTGCCCCCGGCAAACCAAATGGCTTCGGCTTGATGAATGCGTTGCAGTATGTAAGCCTCCTGACTGGCCATGGCGTTGTGAAAGACGATGGTTTCCACCGAATTTACGCTAACCCCCAATCCGGAATAGAGGTAATTGTTGTAACCATCACTCCCCGAAGCGCGCAGTACGAGTACATCTCCACCATTGGCGCGCTGTAAGAACCACTTCATGGCGTTATCGTCTTCCATGGCGCCGCCCATTAGGCAAACTCCTCCGTGCGGCACAACCGAAGCATCCGTACTGTTCCCCGTAAAATAAGAGGTGTAATTCTGTGAAAAAGCGGTATAAGGAAGACTCGCTAATACCGAAAAAATTAGCAAGCGAAGTTTACATGTGGCTTTCATCATTTCCTGCGCTGCAATTTGATGTAACGACCTCCTTTGAGTATGAGTTCATCATTATCGATTTCGTGTGCGTTGATTTCCGTAATGAAATCTAATATTCGCAGGGAAAACTCTGAATCGCAGCAGGCTTCCGTGCATGAGGGAGCGTTAATCACCATACTCCCGCAGGTACAACTGCTGAAGGAGGTGTTGCAACGATTTACACTAAGCCCGATAGACATTTTTTGTTTTTCCTCGAAGATAAATTCGATGGTTTCGGGGGCATTCTCCCAATCGGCATTTTCCGAAGCTCGTATGGCTACCACCTCCCATTCGCCAATGAGCGCTGGGTTGTCTTTTTTGCAGGATGAAAGTGCGAAGAAGGCAATACTTAAGATGAAGAGCGTACGCATGGGGTTGTTTTTTTCGGATGTAAAAGTAATAAAGACAATGAAATAATTAAAAAGAAGTTGAGCTGCCGATAAAAAGAGATTATTCCCGCCAGCATGTATATTTACAACGAGAAAAATGAAGTTGAATTAGTTAGAAAAAATTACACGTATGCTTAGAATGATACTACTGGTTTGCGTAACGCTTTTGATTCAAATGCTGAGTGCGCAAAACATTGAGGATTTGGATTCCAAAACAGACGACCAAGAGAGTACGTTATTTATTGACTTTCAGTTGGGAGTAACGACAAACTTACTCATGCGTGATTTTAATTTGGCTGCTGCCGCTGGAAAAGTTGATTATGTGCCCTTTAGTGGTATTCCGATAACAAATGGTTTAGGAATTAAAAAAACGCTACCTAGTAATAATTTTTTCATTGGTGTAAGAGGTATTTTTACTAGGATATCAAGTCGGAATAATCAAGCAATATTCAACCTCAACTCGTATATTGCAAGTTTTGGGTATGAACATGAGTTTGCTGAAAATAACTTTATTACGGGATCGGTGGGAGCTGCCATTAATTCGGCGCGCTTTCAGCTGATTGAACCTGATCACAGTAGCGAAATCCCGTTCGGACAGTTGCTGACAACACCCGACAGAATGTCAATCAATACTACTTTTAGCTCCTTAATCTTTTCTTTAGGAACAAGGCATAACATTAGTCAAGGGAGAAAGTTTAATTCGTACCTAAGCACCGAAATAATTTACGGTTTTCCGCTTCCGCCGGAAGATGATTTTTGGTTCAATAATGGAAATAAAGTAGTAAACGGCCCGAGAGTAACACAATATCCTCTTAGCTTTTTAGTTGGTTTTGGTTTTTACTTTTAAAAAAACACCGAGATACGGATCAATACTGGTGAAGCCTGCAAATAAAGCGGGTACTGTTTTTAGAACCACGATTCCAAGATTTTCATACAAGTAAAACCAAGATGCTAACTTTAAGGAAGCTTTTTTTCACCGCAAAACTTGTCCCGCACATCATCAATGTCGGGAGGCGCAAAGAACGCAGAGCTTTGAGTATGACTAAATTTTGGACTGAGCATAACGCCGTCATCGGACTTTATAGACAGACATTAATTAACGAGACGGATACAACGAACAGAATACCCTTCACCCCTCCCCTTTTCAGGAAAAGAAATATGGTTAAATAATATATTAAAATCAAAAATACGATCAGTATTTCCAGATTCCGTTCTTATCCAATAACTGGTGTTATAAGTTTGAAAAAAACTTCCCAAACTACTAAGCCTATGATTCGGTACAAAGTTTAGCCCACTTCTACCATATTCATCCTCTTCTCTTGTGTCACCATCAGCAAAAGGATTATTAGAGATAGGAAACAAATCAGGATTTCCTAATTCAAATCCAGCTAAATGAATTCCTCCCAATAAATTGATTAACCTGTCCCAATGGCTCTTTGCTGGCACAAACCATCCACAAGGACATATATTCTTTATGGTTCGCACAGCATAATAGTTGTAGAAGTAAAAATCTTCACGCACTCCATTAAAATTAGTTGGCACAAGCCGAAATGCTGCACTTTGCATATCAGGCCAATTGTTAAGAGCGAGAGGAATTTGGTCTCCATCGCAAAATCTGTGAGACTTCAAATCTTCCGCCATCCACTCCATATTGCCAATAATAACGGTAGGATAAAAATTCCCGCTGGCATCCACTACCCCATTACCCGGCTCATACAACAAAGGCAGAGGATCTTCCTTGGCGCAGTTTGTTAGAATGATTAATGCTGTAAAGGCGAATAGGTTCTTTAGAATTTTCATGGGTACCGTTGATTACTTCATGCTTAAACAAGGAAAAATGACTTAAATAATATCTTACAAAGCAACAAATATAATTAAAATCAATACTCGAAACACAGGCATTTTGCAATCTATTTTAAAGCTATTAGAGGTTTTATTCTAAGTCGCTGTTCAATCACCCCAAAAAACTAACAACCTCCTCCCCTTCCACATCGGCATTTTGATACAAGCCCGGAATCCACAAAATAGTATCCTCGTAGCAACCCAGCCAAAGAATCCGACTGCGTAGTGGGGCGGGAATGCGCTTTTCCAAAAGAAAATCACTGAGCTTTTTATGGGTACCATTGGTCATTTTGATGCGGTCGCCGGTAGCGGGCAAACGGAAGTACATACCTTCAACGTAGGGAAAGCTGTCATACGCATCATCTACTTTTCCGCGTACTACCCGCTGAGTGGCATTCAGCACACAAACTCCGTTGGAAGCAAAATATTTAGGCGATTCGTTCTGCGGCTCACCACGAAGTAAAAAGAGTCGTGCAAGGGAGGTTTCTAAAATATACTCGCCCCGTATGCACTTGGCGTTGCTTCCGTTTTCAAGATTCTCAAGTACCGCGTGTACATCGAAGTTACCGTAAGGACGGAGGATGTCAAACAACCAATCGGCTCGGTGCTTTTTGGGGAGTTGATCAATGTCAATTTCCCATCCTCCCGGAAAGGCCAAAAATGAGCGATCGCGATAATCCTCCAGCACATCTTCCATGCGTTCTGCCGCCCGATGTATGATTTCCATACTGCGATCGAAACCGGAAATACCGCGTTGGTGGTGCGATTGCAGGTGGGGTAACACAAACATCCGCAAGTAGTTACGCTCATACTTTATGGTGTGATTGCTACTATCTTCACGCCAATCCACCCGTTGATCTATGGCAAATTTGAAAATATCACTACGATTGACAGCTAAGAAAGGTCGAATGATTTTTCCGCTTTGTTGACGGATTCCCTGAAGTCCACCCAAACCCGCACCACGGATAATTTTTTGCAAAAACGACTCCCGTTGATCGTCTAAATGATGCGCAGTGAGGATAAAGTCGTAGTCCTTACCTATTTCTTCCAACCAACGATAACGAAAGTCACGAGCCTTTTCTTGAAAATTTCCCTGCTCGAACTTCGGAGCACTAATACGATGAAACTTCATCCCGAATTCACGAGCCATCTCCTCCACCCGCTGCTCATCTACATCACAAGCCGGCGGACGCATGTG
>JBHYFA010000136.1:0-4983 GCA_051859825.1 Schleiferiaceae bacterium | reverse complement strand
TTTTTCATGCATTGTTAATTTCCAAAAAACAAGCATATTTATTTTCCGGTAACACCCATTGTAGGTGACACGCTGTACGGACAAGCTACTTCAAGGGCAAAATCGCCCGAAATGATTCAGCTATGCGCGGCTGAACTTTCTTTTTTTGATCCGAAAACTGGGGAGCGCTTATGGTTTAGCACTCAGCCATCATTTTAATTAGAGTCTGTACATAAAGTCCATTAGCGGCGTTGCACTTGGATTGAAAACAGTCATTGACTTTAGTCAACTCCTTGTTTTTCAATCCTGCGTGCGCCTTGCTACTGAACTTTATGAATCAGACTCTTGACTTTATTGACAAGCTCAAATTAGTGTCTGTCTATAAAGTCCGATAGCTTCGTTACGCAAAAAAAAGCCGACCCGATTAGAGTCGACTTTAGTAAATGCTATTTTGTTAAACTATTTTACTTTTAATGTTAGCCCTGCGGCGAAGTTGTCACCAAAACGCTGTGTTTGCACAAAATCGTGTGGCTCTGCGTGACCTTGGTTTTCTTGAACTAAATCATGAGGTCCGGCAGGTCCATCTGCCCACATATTGGTGTTTACTTCAAAAACGAGATTTTTAGTTTCGTTATTTTTAATTTCGATAGGGGAAGTAAATTGATTTTCTAGAATGTGGAGCATTACGTCTGTTCCGGGATGAATGGAGAATAGTGGGTTTTGAATGGGCGCTGAAGGATCAGTTACGAATTCTCCGTAGTAATTTACACGGCCTTCGGCAATTACAAAGCGGTAAAACAGATTCCAATTCCAATGCATGGCCTTTGCGGCGCTTAAAGGATCATCAAAACTCAAACTCGGATCAGTGGGCATGGTGCGATTGGTTGCTGAATCCAGACCAAGGTGATAGCGAACGGCACTGTAAGTTCCAGGAGCAAGACTAATAGTGTTATCAGCCTCAGTGTAATTTCTCCAATCAAAAAGCAATACTTTAGGCTCTGCTTTAATCCATTCACCGTTGGAATTTTTAAACTCTACGTTAGAATAATAAAATTTCAGGTCAGTGATCATAAAATCGAAAAGGGTATCGATAGAAAAGACTTCAGCGCGGTTTACACTATTTCCGTTTGCAAGAACATTTATATCAAAAAGAATATTCCCACTTCTTCGTGGCGGATTAGGTGCGTCATCGTCCTTTTTGCAACCAACAAAAACTGTTGTAAAGGAAACGGCTGTCAAAAGTAAAAAGGTGGTAAATCTCATGATTTTATTATATTTTAGAGAGTGGTTATCAATTGTTGTTAGAAATACGCCTTATCTAATAAAGAAGGAGTTTTGCAAGGTGTCCCTCATGTCTTCGGCAATTTGAAATTGATTAGGGAAGAGTATAGAGGATTTAACTACTGAATCTTGCGTCAATTGCACCAAATCAAAAATATCTTCAATATCCCAATCAAGGATGTAGATGATATCCGTTTGGGTGTTGATTGTGTAATTTGCTTCGGCTTTAACTTTAATGGTATGCTCAGTACCTCCAATAAGAATATCAAATCTTGTTGGATTAGCTTCGCCAACGATGCCCATGGCTGTATCCCAAGCTATTCCTCTTGCTCTCATGGTTCCAAAACCAAAAATCTCTGGGTCGAACCATTTAACCATCATTTCAGGATCGATAATAGGATCATCATTAAACCCTGCAAGTGAGTCAGCTAAGGCAATTAGTAAAGCGATACTGTCGTTGATTCCACAGTCAAAATAAATATTGCCATTGTAAGAAGCCTGAGGTAAAAACCCAATTCTCGTAGCCTTATCAGGCATAGTGAATTCAGAAAGATTGCCTAAAGGCATGGTAATGGTGTCCATACCAGTTGCCGAGATGTAATGAAAATTGCTTACTAAAAAGGAAAATTCTTCAAATTTAATAGCTTCTCCATGCATGTTGTAATAGATAGAGTCAGTATTAATTGGATCGCCATTGAAGTAAGCGTTGTAGCGAATTACAACATTTCTCTCATCAAAGTTTTCGCCAGCATTAATCTTATCTGAAATGTCGTCTTGGTTACAAGAGGCTAAACTAAGTGCGCCTAAAATGATTGTAAAGGCTGTGAAAAAATGATTTTTCATTAATTTGAATGTTATTTGTCAGAGACTACAAATATAAACACTATTTTGTAGCCTAAGAGTGATTTTGAGTACACGGACGAAAAAATTATTTTGCGATAGGAAATATGCTAGTTGCTAGGTCTTATTGTTTGGGTCTTGCTCAATCGCTACCATGATTTTTTTTAAGATATCATCAGGAGAATCGCTTGAGTCGTATTGCAAGGGTTCTTTGAATGTCATGCTTAGCTGCACTCCTCGTTTTTTCACTAATAAACCCTTCCGGTCGAAGGCTCTTCGAAAGCCGTCAACTACAACGGGAATCACTATCGGGTTGTTGTTTCTAATAAGCTGGGCGGTTCCCCTACGACCAATGGCGTAAGGCCTCGTTGTTCCCTGAGGAAAGGTAATTACCCAACCAGATTGCAGGGCTGTTTGGATTTTGCGTATATCTCTTGGATCTACTCCACGATTGATTTCTTTTCCTGCTTCGCGCCAACTTCTTTTGATGGAAACACTACCTACATAAGCAAATAATCGCGGAAGTAAACCCTTCTTCATGGTTTCTTGCGCGGCGATAAAGTAGATGTTAAGGGGAGGGTTTAGCAAGAACCAAATGAAATTTATCCGGTCAAACACCCCCCATTTGGCACAACCAAAAACGTGAAAAAAACACGCTACATCGGCAAAGTAGGTTTGGTGATTGCTAACAAAAAGCACATTGGTTTTAGGTAGATCTTTTAATATTTCACTACCCTTAATAGTAGTTGAGTTCACCCAATTGAAACGATACCAAGTAATTAAGCCAAAATAAAAAATAATGACTCGCTTGATTAATAAGCTGTTGCCAAAGGCGTCACGAAATCGGATTTTCAATGGAATAATTCTTATTGGTAACGCGCAAAAATACGCTAAATTTTTTCACTGAAAAAAGACTATTCCGCAGCGAAAGAAATTAAAGCATGGCTGTCAGGTTGGAGCGATGGGCTTTCGAACCCAATCACAGTAAGAATAATCAGTTTGTAGAGAGGCAGGTTGCTTTGCTTGTAAACTGAAGTAAATGAATTTATTGAGCATAATTGAGTTTTCCGACTATTAGACAGACAAAAATTAGTATTTGGTAATTTCTACCAGTTCAGATACAATCATTGCCGTAGCACCCCAAATAATGTTGTCATCAATTTTATAGCACGGACAAGCAATTTCCGTTTGTCCAACCTTGATGTTGGTCGTTTGTTGGACTTCTTTTTTATTGAATTGCTGTAATTCTACAGAAAGGATTTCACTGACTTCCTTTTCTGACGCAAGAAAGGTGGGTTTTTTCGCTAGAAAGCCCACATAAGGGTGAACAAGAAAATTACTCGGAGGAATATAGAGTTTGCTTAAAGCGCCTATTACATATACATTAGACTTCGGCACTCCAATTTCTTCTTCTGTTTCTCGTAGGGCTGTAATTTTCAAACTATCATCTGATGACTCACGTTTTCCGCCCGGAAAGCTTATTTGACCACTATGTACACCTCTATAAACTTGTCGTTTAATAAAAACGGTTTTATATTGGTTTTCATCTGGATAAATCAGGGCTAGTACAGCGGCTATTTTAGGATTAAGCTCTTTTAATTTTTCTTCGGATGGGACAAGTCGGTGGGGTGGAGAAAGTTTAGCATGAGCTTGATCTCCCGGTAGAGAAGATTGCAAATGCTGAGAAATTTTTTCTATCAATGGGTCGTTTATCATTTTTCTATACGTAGCCTATTTTCTCTCCAAAGGTACGTTTACAATGGCTAGATGTTCAAATTTTCATGTACTTTTACGACGAAATTATGTTTGTTGCTTTCACTAATAGATATATATGACTTTAACCCAATTAGAGTATTTAATTGCTGTTGACAAATACCGGCACTTTGGAAGAGCCGCCGAATCTTGCGGTGTATCACAGCCTACTTTAAGTATGCAAATTCAAAAATTGGAGGATGCTTGGCGCGTTTCTCTATTTGATCGTACCAGAAAACCTGTGGAGCCAACAAACATTGGATCGCAAATTATTGCCCAAGCCAAAGAAGTTATTCTCAACGCAAAAAAGCTAGAAGAAGTCTTGGAAGTTTCGCGAGGAAAATTTCAGGGTACACTGAGAATTGGAGTTATACCCACTATTAGTCCGTATTTATTACACAGAATTATTCCCAACTTGCAGAAAAAATTTCCCAGAGTAAATTGGGTATTTACCGAGGCTACCACGGACGATTTACTGCGGATGATTCGTGAAAATGAAGTTGACACCGCTATTCTTGCTACCCCCTTAAATGAACTGGGAATGGAAGAGCAAGTTTTGTATTTTGAACCCTTTATGGCCTTTCTCCACGCCCGCCATGAACTAGCAAAAGAGTCATTTATTTTAAATTCAGAATTACGTATCGACGACCTATTATTGCTTACCGAAGGGCACTGCTTCCGCAATTCTGTACTTCAAATGTGTGATGCGCATATCGATAGTTATAATGATTCAGGAAGGTTGCAATTGGAAAGCGGCAGTTTTGAAACCTTGGTGAAATTGGTGAAATCGGGGTTTGGTATGACTCTTATACCGTACTTGATGGCCATAGATTTACCTGATGCTGATAAAAAATGGACACGCCCAATTGCAGAGCCACGACCAGTTAGAGAAATAGGATTGGTATTTTCTAAAGATTCACTAAAAACTTCGCTTATCAATGCACTTGCGGGAGTTGTAATGGATCAAGTGCCAGAGCGACTTTTACGTTCTGATGGAAAAATCTACAAGCCACGATAATGCTTCGCTTTAATAGCTAAAAGATTGATCTAGGATTTTTATTGCCTACATTATTTTCTATGAACCATTTAGGAGTAGTTGTTGTTTTTTATAACAGGATTTTAAAATGCTAC
>JBHYFA010000135.1:0-5286 GCA_051859825.1 Schleiferiaceae bacterium | reverse complement strand
CATTAAGCTGGGGATTTACCAAGAAAAAAAAGTGGATGCACACCTACCAGATCAGGGAAAAAGAAGAATTAGCGAAAATAGATTTACCCACAAATCTTCCTGTAATCCTAAGTTCGGTTAGAAGCAAAGACGATTTAGCAATACAGTGGCTGCTCGAAAAGTACCCAAAGGCTGTTCAACTGAACAACCAAACCCCACTTCCTTACGCCCTAAAATTTTCACCCGATACCGGCGCCGATCGCATTGCACTTTGCGTGGCGGCTAGAGCACTTGGCTCACCAAATCAAGCCAAAATGATTATTGGAACGGGCACGTGCATTACATATAATTACCTTTCAGCAGATGGCGAATTTTTAGGTGGCGCCATTTCGCCCGGATTGGAAATGCGCTTGCGAGCCATGCATCATTTCACCGGCAGACTCCCACTGGTTAGCAATTTTGAAAGGGAGGTAAAGGAAGTAAATGACCAAACAGAAGACAATATGCTCGCGGGCGCATTATTTGGTTTACGCGATGAAATAGAAGGCCGAATCCTTCGTTTTACGAAAGAAAATCCTAAAGCTGACATATTCGTTACCGGAGGTGGATATTTTAGGTTGGTCAATACAACAAAATACAAGATATTTGCAGACCAAAATTTACTGCTTGATGGACTTCGGTTCATTTTAGAACACAATCACTCTCTATGAGAATTTACCTACTAGGTATTTTTGCCTGCATACCCGGGTTTATCGCCGCCCAGCTCGTTGGCGCTAGTCCATACTCGGCCATGGGTTTTGGTGAACCCATAAACGGAAATCCTGCTAGATACCTAGCTATTGGTGGAGCTACAGCAGCCACAGGCGACGCCTTCAATATTAACTTAGGCAATCCTGCCTCTTACAGCAAACTTGCGCTTACCAACTTTGAAGCGGGGGTTTTATCTACCAATCGAAATCAACAGCAGGGCGATTTGTCAATCGACAACAATAATTACACTACGTTTAATTACGTGCTGTTTGGCTTTCCATTGCATCGAGACGCTGGACTTGTTTTAGGAGTTCGCCCGCATACAAACAGAGGATTTAATATCGAAAGAACGGAATCATTCCCGGGCTTACCTGGAGAGGATCCATTGGAAGCACGTACTCGTTTCCAAGGTTCTGGTGGATTAACTAATGTTGTTGTTGGTTTAGGTTGGGAGCCTTTTCAAAAAGGCTTTTCTATCGGTGCTAATGCCAATTACTATTTTGGAACGAACATCGATTTTATTACTTCCGAGATCACTAATTTGCCTAATAGTGTAGCTAGTCGCCTGGAGCAAGAAATCAATTATTCACATTGGGATTTTGATCTCGGAGCGCAATACCGTTTTAATTTAAGTGGGTTAGAATTCACTTTTGGAGGAACATACACTTTTGGAAATTCTTTTAGTCAAAACCTTAGCGAAACCTTACTATCGTTGCGATTAGGAGCCAACAGACCTACTCCTTATGACACCGCAAGAGTAATGCGGGATGTGCGCGTTCAAGGTACATTAGCCAGCGCTTACACCCTCGGATTTCAAATTGGTAAAATGCATGAAGACAATACCTATCAGTATGCTTGGACCATAACTGGTGATTACCATGTACACAATATGGATGAGTTTTTTGGGGGTGAGTCTGCGGGTAGAAGTTTACTGCGAGGCACATTTGTGCAGGGAACTTCCCAGCGAATGGGAGCAACTATTATTCCTGCTTTTGCTTTCAAAGGACTAAACCGGAGTAGAGCATTTTGGAATCACACGGAGTATCGAATAGGTTTATTTCAAGATGAAGGAATTATGGAACTTAATGACACCCGAATACGTTCCTTTGGCACAAGCTTTGGGATAGGAGTATCATTGAGAAATCGCAGCACAAGTATTGGTGAAATAAGAAACAATATGATTAACTTCACTGTAGTTATGGGCAGCATGGGAACAACAGATAACAACCTTGTTCGCGAAAGATTTACTCAATTTTTAATTGGCATTACCATTAGTGATAAGTGGTTTGACAAATACAAATACCGTTAATTCTTTAATAATCAATATATATCAAAATGAAAAAATCATTTTTCCGTGTTTTATTTTCCTTGGCCTTTTTTATCCCGGTAGCTACTCATGCCCAGGAAGAACCCAGTGAAGACTGCCGGAACAATTATTCTATTTTCTACGAGTTTTATCGAAACAAAAGCTACGATGATGCTTTTGAAGCATGGAAGTACACCTACGATAACTGTTCTGATCTAACCAAAAACATTTACATTTTTGGTCCTCCTATCATTAAAAGCAAAATCAACAGTGCTGCTAATGACGAAGAGAAAATGCAGTATGTTGGCCTACTTATGGAGATGTACGACAGACGGAATGATCTTTTTCCTGAGAAATTAGGTTTTGTCATTGGGTTAAAAGCCATCGATATGCTTATTTACTATCCCGATAGTGTTGAAACTACCTTCAAAACCTTTGAAAAGGCTATTGAGCTAGACGGTTACGACCACAGTGCTGCTTTCTTCAACAACTATTTTAGTGCAGCAATACGTATGTTTTCAAACAAGCTTTTTACTTTAGACGATGTATTTAACACATATAACATTGTAAGTGAAGCGATTGAATTTAACAACAACGCACTCAATCGCGAGTTAACCGAAATACAAAAGCGTGTGGAAGAAACCGATGTTTTATCCGCTGCCGATCAGAAATCGCAAAATCGCATTAATGCAGAGTTGGATCGCTATACAAAAGTTGACCAAAACCTAGAAAAACAAATTGTAAAAATTGCCACTTGTTCTCGATTGGAAAGTCTTTATAATGACGAAAGCTTTGAGCTCCACCGCGATGACACAATTTGGCTTCGTCGTGCCGCTAAGCTTCTTCAAAAAGAAAGAACCAATGATGAAGGTGAAATAGAAACGTGTACAGAAATGGACATCTTCGTACGTATTTCTGAAAGATTGTACGAAATGGATCCGAGTTCGCCAGGTGCACGCTCAATGGGGCTTTTATCTTTCCAAAGAAAAGATTATGGCAAAGCAGCAGAATATTTTGAAAGTGCGGCAGATCAAGAAGCCGACCCAATTAAGGCCGCCCGTGATTTAAACCTTGCTGCAACCGCAATGCTTTTGAAAAACCAACCTTCAAGAGCGCGTGATTTAGCCCGTCGTGCGGTTAAACTTCGTCCAGATTATGGTGATGCTTACATTACTTGGGCAAAGGCCTACGCCGCCGCTGATGGAGCATGTGGAAACAACGTATTCGAGAAAAAAGCCGTTTACTGGGCTGCCCTCGACAAATTATACCAAGCTCGCTCTGTTGACCCCTCGGTAAGTTCTAAAGTTGGAAAACTAATAAGCAACTACCAAAGTCAGCTTCCCAACAAAACCATCTCGTTTGAATTAGGATGGCGCGAAGGGCAGACGTACAACATCGGATGTTGGGTAGGTGAAACCGTAACCGTGAAATTCTATTAATGAACCAAAACGGCGGGAAATACTCTTACATAGCCAAAGCAGGTATCGCTGCTTTGGCTATGTTTTTTTTAGCCTGCGAAAACGACCCTCAAGCTGTTCGCGACCTTAACATTGTGGATAATGAACCGCTAGAATACCAGGAAAATGTACGCATGGTCTATACCGATAGCGCCGTTTTGCGCTTTGAAATGCTGGCTCCCATTGCGGCTAATTATCCAGAAAGAGAGGATAACGAACCCTACACAGAATTTCCCGAAGGTATCGACGTGGTATTTTTTGATAACTTTGGCGAACCCGAAAGCAGCGTAAAAGCCAACTATGCCATTCGCTTCCCCAGAAGAAACCAATGGGAAGCCAAAGGTGATGTTGTGGTAATAGGTAAAACAGGGGAAAAGCTCAATACCGAACATCTGATTTGGGATGAACGTAGAGAAATTATTTATTCCGACGAATTCGTAACCATCAATACCGGTTCTGAAATTTTTATGGGTGAAGGCTTTGAGGCCGATCAAGGTTTCACCCAATACACCATAAAAAAAATCGTAGGTGAATTGTCGATTGATGATTAAGGCTTACTTTTATCCTCCAAACTAAACCCCATTTAATTATGTATATGTGGCTTCGCCGAGTTGTAGAATACGCCTGGCTCTTTGTTATAGCAATCTGTATTTACGAAATCATCATTAATGTTTTCAATGGCAATTTAGTTAAAGCCGGAATTTTTGGCGCCATTGGAATTTTTGCATTTATCCTTTTTCGGGTACGTCGCTCGCAAAGAAAAAGAATTGAAAAGGAAGCTGAACAATGAGCACGCCTCTGGCACTTACGCTTGTATCGCTTAGTCTATCCGCGTTTTTCTCGGGTTTAGAAATCGCCTTTGTGGCGGCAAATCGCTTCGAACTCGAACTGGAGAACAAAAAAGGAGATATTTATTACCGAATACTCTCCTTTGCAGCCAAAAAACCTAGCTGGTTTCTCGCCGCAATGCTTGTAGGTAATAACGTAGCACTAGTTATTTTCGGGATGTTTATGCCCGACTTACTCGACCCTGGCCTACACTTTCTTAATCATGCCCCCTACGTACTTCTTCTTGTTCAAACGCTTTTAAGCACGATAGTTATTCTGCTGATTGCGGAGTTTCTCCCTAAAAGTCTATTCAGCAGTCGCCCCATGGAAATGCTTCGTGTATTTGCTATTCCCGCCATACTTTTTTACATCCTCTTTCTACCCATAGTCGCAATTATTGTGGGCTTCAGTAATCTTTTACTCCGTGTGATCTTTGGCGAAAAAGGCATGGAAAAAACCCCCTCCTTCACCCTACTCGATCTCAATAAATACGTAAAAGAATACACCGACACGGGGCAGATAAACGAAAATGAAGATCACGAAATTCGTATCTTTCGCAATGCGCTCGACCTTTCAACCAATAAAGTTCGTGACTTTATGATTCCCCGCACGGAAATCATCGCCATGGACGAGAATGAAAATCTCGAAAAACTCAACGAGCTCTTCACCGAACATCGAGTATCGAAAGTTTTGATATACCGGGAAAGCATCGACCAAATCGTTGGGTACATTCATAGTTTTGATTTATTCTCAAAACCCCAAAATGTAACGAGCATTCTTCGATCGATCGAATTTATTCCGGAAAGTATGACGGCTGAAACGCTGCTAAAACGCATGACGCAAGAAAACCAAAGCATCATGGTTGTACTTGATGAATACGGTGTGACTGCGGGCATGATTACGCTGGAAGACGTTGTGGAAGAAATATTTGGAGAAATAGATGACGAACATGATGTTGAAGATCTC
>JBHYFA010000134.1:0-5341 GCA_051859825.1 Schleiferiaceae bacterium | reverse complement strand
CGTCGCTACGAATTAGAGGATTTTTTTCCTGAAATAAGTGGCTCTTGCAACGTAAACATCATGTGTCCCGAAGGCATGCCTCATGCAGAACTTGGCGAATCTGTGGTGCGTATTGGTATATATGTTGGCAGCCTATTTGGCTATGGTAGTGGTGTATTGGTCAACAACACCGCCCAAGACGGAAAAGCATACATTCTTACGGCGGAGCATAACGGCTTAAACTTTTTTTCGGGTGCTTTTGCTACTGCTGCAAATTTGGCAAACTGGGAATTTGATTTCAACTACCAGCGACCTGGATGTAACAATCAACAAGCACCACAAGGAACGATTTCTTATACTGGCTGTGTGTTACGGATGCGTTCTTTTGACGGAGGAGGGGAGACGGGCAGTGATGTGGCCCTAATGGAAATATCTGATGCAGCTTTCGATTCATCCATCCATCGCTATGCAGGATGGTCGAGAAGTACGTCTGCACCGGCATCAGGTTTTGGTATTCATCACCCAGCTGGTGACGTGAAGAAAATATCCTTTTTTACTGCCCCCGCTGTTGCAGCTACTTATTTCAATCAGCCAACTCCCGTTCACTGGCGCTTATCGTGGGCAGCTACTCAGAGCGGACACGGTGTAACAGAGCCCGGCTCATCAGGATCACCCATTTTTGGACTTAATAACGGTTTGGTTTTAGGAACACTCACAGGAGGAGCGGCAAGCTGTAACAATCGTAATGCTCCAGATTATTATGGTATGTTTTGGCATCAATGGGACGGAAATGGATCTACGGCAAACCGTCAACTCAAACCTTGGCTTGACCCACTTAATACTGATCCTCAACAATTTCAAGGAAAAAATCTATCGGTTTTCAACCATGATGAGCTCATTACTAAATACTCCATCTATCCCAATCCTAGTAATCCGGATGATAAAGTGTTTTTACCTGAAACGGAATCCAACAACTGGCTTGTATTCGATTTACAGGGAAGATTAATTATGAGGGTTGACAATTCCAATGTACTTTTAGCGCCTCAAAAATCAGGAACCTACATAATCAAACATCAGCATGAGAATATTCGCATTCCTCTTATTGTCAATTAGTTTGACATTTTCTGGATGTAAAACGAAAAAGAAATCATCAGAGACTCCACATGAACCATTTACAAGAGAGTTTCAAGCTGAGGAAATTATTCAAACTGCAGAACAAACCTTTGTTGATGAAGAGCGATTTCGATATAAGAATTGCTCCCCAATTCTAGCTGCAAGAAAACGTACTGCTGCCTTTGATAATCATGGAGATCTTATTCATGCCGAAGTCAATGGTGAATGCCTCGATATAGAAATTCAATACTCTGGTTGTCAGATAGCTAAAACGACTTTGTATTGGGAGCAAGTGCCGGGGTCTGTCCCGCCAGAGGTGATTATTACGCCTGGGGTACAAAATTCCGGAGATTGTGATATGCTACTCGAAAATAAAGAATCTTACGATTTAGGTTCTATAAAAGGATTAGGTGCTGGAGAAGTGATTTTGAAGGTAGGAAATATGGAACCTATTCGCTATCTTTATGCACCGAGATAATCATAGGTTTATTTGCCTTCAAGATATTCAGCGACAACAAAGTCTAATACATGCAATTTTTTTTTTAGAACCTATTAAGCAAAAAAAGGGTTTTATGATTAATTAGGTTGTTGTACTTTCGACCGCTGAAAATTGAGGCATCAACGTTTGTTCTCAATCCTAATAATCACGTACTATTTTTAATTTAACAACATAGACTATGAAACGACTTTTCTTCGTTTTTGCAGCAGGTTTAGCCCTCAGCTTCAGTTCATGTGAATCGGCTTCTGATAAAATTGGTAAGTCAGACAGTGAAAGCAATGCATCTGTAAGCTTGGATGATGTGGATGGTGACGCCCTACCGATTTTTACTTTTGATTCCGAATTTCACGATTTTGGAAAAATCTCCGAAGGTGAAATTGTAACGCACGAATTTAACTTCACTAACACTGGCGATGCACCGTTAGTTATTACTAGTGCACGTGGAAGCTGCGGATGTACCGTTCCTGAATATCCACGTACTCCTTTAGCTCCCGGCGAAACAGGAAAGATTACCGTTTCTTTCGACAGTGGTGGACGTAGCGGTCGTCAAGACAAATCGGTTACCCTTACCGCTAACACAGTTCCCAACAGCAAAATTTTAAAGATTACCTCCGAGGTAATTCCAAACAACTAGAGCATGTTATATATTTTCTTACAACAATCTCCACTTGGAGGTATATTGCCCTTTCTACTCGTAATCGCCGTTATGTACTTCTTCTTTCTTCGTCCGCAAATGAAGAAGCAAAAGGAGGAGAGAGCATTTGCTGATACGGTAAAAAAAGGTGACCGAGTAGTTACCAATAGCGGTATTCACGGTAAAATTAACGAGGTTGGAGACACCTATGTAGTGCTTGAGGTTGATAATGGTCGATTGAAAGTTGAAAAAAGCGCTTTGTCGAAAGAGTTTTCAGCCCAGTATTTACCAAAAGACGAAAAATAATTTATCTCACACGCTAAGTTATTTTTTGCTTGATTTAATTCGAGAAAACCGCCGTGTGGCGGTTTTTTTGTACAGATACTAGGCAAACATCATTTTCATGAAATACTCAACTTTTATTTTCACAGCTTTTTTATTGGTCATAGTATCATCTTGTGGCTCTTCAACCAATAGAGGTTTTTTTGGTTGGTTTGCGCCTAAAGAGATACAAATTGGTAATCAAACCTGGACAACACGAAACCTCGATGTAGAAACCTTCAGTAATGGCGATCCTATTATGCACGCCAAGCACCTCTCAGATTGGGAACATGCAGTGAACAACCGCATCCCGGCGTGGTGCTACTATCAGCTTGAAGGGCTCGACCAGAAAACCTATGAGTCTTATGGTAAATTGTATAACTGGTATGCAGTTAACGACCCTCGTGGCTTAGCCCCTGAAGGTTGGCGTATTCCTTCACAGTTGGATTGGACTGAAGTTATTGATTATCTTGGCGGTGAAAACCATGCTGGAATGAAAATGAAGTCCACGCGTGGTTGGAACGTAGCTTTTCCCGGAAACAACGAAAGTGGATTTCGTGCTCTGCCCTCAGGTATGCGCAACAGCGATGGTAATTTTCCCTTTCTTGGAGGTGAAGCATACTATTGGACAGCTACTGAAAAGGATTCTTCCCAAGCCGTTAACGTGGCATTATTACCCAACTTCAATGGAGCATTCTTTTATGTTTCGGATAAATCTCGTGGGTATGCCGTGCGATGCATTAAGGAGTAAATCAATCCTGGACAAGCTCAATCATTTTCCTTTCAAACTCCCAGAAAACCTCACGTAGAGGTGTATCTCCATCTGTACCGTAGTTGACAACAAATATCATTTTTCGATTATTGACCGTAGGGAAGTAAAATAAATCGGCAGAATACCCCAAGTCCCTGCCCGTATGACCTATTCCGGGCTCTACATCCCAGTCGAGAAAAGGCTTGAGCACACCTACACCAATTTCTCTGCGTTCGCTTTCTACCAAAAAAGTGGTCATTTCGCTTAAACTGTTTTCAGAAAGCAAACTACGATCAATAAATAATGCTGTTAGGTAGCGGTCAAGATCAAAAACGGTTGAATACACTCCACCGTAGCCATTTCCACTTCCGGTAATCAGATTTGATACATTTACAATAGTACCGTCATTGTACAAATCATAGTAGCCCTGAGCTACGTTGTTTGGTAGTCTTTGCCGCGATTGATAATAGGTGTCATTCATTTGTAAAGGCGTCCAAATACGATTTTTTAATTCGTGCGAATGCGGTTTTCCGGTAGCCACTTCCATGGCCATCGCTACTAATAAGGTGTTGGTATTCGTGTAGGCCACCTCTGTATTTGCCTCAAATTGCGCGGGTTTTCCGTAAACAAACTCCAATAACTCCTCAGCCTCCCAGTTTTTATTGGGATTATTCAATACCGCCAAGTAAAAATCACTATCGCTGATAAGTTCATAAATTCCAGTGGTATGCTGTAAGCAGTTGCGAATGCTTACATCCTGAGCATTTTCTATTCTGCTTAAAATGTCGTTGTCAATATAGTCACTGAGCTTATCGTCTAACGACCAGACACCTTCCTGCTGCAATTGAAAGGCTACCGTGGCAACCATCATTTTAGTGATACTGGCAACCTTCGACGGCATACAAGGTAAAAAAGGCGTGTTATTACGAATATCAGCTTTTCCAGAATAACCAACCCATTTGCCATTTTCATCCTCAACTAAAGCTACGATACCCGGCAAGCCTTTGGCAACGTATAAGTCAATTAGGTGTTGAAAATCATCGGCTTTTGGGTGGTCGAGAAAACTGGAAGGAGTACTGTATGCACATAATTCGGTAGGTGCTACATCGGCCTTACTACAAGCTTGAAATATACCCGAACCAGCCACCAGCGCGGCGACAATAATGCTTTTCTTATGGGAAATAAATGCTTTCATGATGCTCTTGTGAATGGATTATAATGTGTAGTGCAAACCAAGTTGAACAATGCCGTAGGGAAGCAAGGGTACATAGGTGTTTACAAACGGCATTTGTAAAAGCGCTCGATAACTCCCCGAAATTGACCAAGTATCAGAAAGTATGTAGCGGGCGCCCAAGCTCATATTCGCTCCAAATTGTGCTCTACCGAGACCCCCAACTCTTTCGTACTCCCCCTGCTCATTCAGCTCAAAACGTCCTTCGTGCGGAAAAGCGTGCAGATACCCCAAACCCAAGCCGGCAAATACGCGGATATTTTCCTTTATATTGCGCTCGTAGCTGCCCTCCAGCATAATGGGAATAACTTGCTGCACAAATCGATGGTTGAAATAACCCACTCTTCCCTCAAGCCAAAAGTGGTTTTTTTCGGCACGGTTTAATTTAAGGGCATAACCCACTTCCATGTACGGACGGTAAATCTCCGTAAGTACATCAGATATACCCACAAATGGTAAGGCAGCACCAATATTTCCTTTGCGCAATACCAGCTGTCTATCACGATCCTGCCCGGCACTCTCATTTTGCGCAAGCAACCCCCCATTGAAACCAATGCATAAAATCGCAATAATCGGAAGAATAATTTTGTTTTTCATCATGTAAAATTTACTTGTCATGTAATAGCCTAAAAGTACAATCAAGCTCTTAGACTTAATAGAAAGTTATTAGTTAGAATGTACTATATGTGGCTGCTCTAGAAAGTTCGAGAGCGAGGCTTGCGAAAGTCTAAAAATTAGGAGTTTACCTTAGTAAATGACTAAGTTTTTGACTAAGCATAACGAAGCTCTCAGACTTTATAGATAGCCACTATG
>JBHYFA010000133.1:0-5367 GCA_051859825.1 Schleiferiaceae bacterium | reverse complement strand
TGTGTAGTAACGGTGAAGTAGCGCTGGCGTTATAGGAGTAGTCAGACTCATCTCCAATGAAGGCGCCGGAGAGCGGGCGCGTCATGGGGCCACCCATTGTTGTACCATTGTAAGCGGGAGTAGAAGCATCTTGAACTGGAACCGTTGCATTTGGCTCGTCAAACTTGTAGTAGGCGATTAATCCGGGAGTTGTAGGCGGTATTTTTTTACACATAAACTCGCGGACTTGAGCAGCGGTGAGGGCGGTGGACCAGATGCTCATTTCGTCAATTTCGCCATTAAAGCGATCGAGTTGAGGCTGTGCATAGGCACCAATACGAGCAATATTTGTTTGTGATGCTGGGGGATAAGCTATGGATGAGATATTGGCATTTCCATCAATCACTAAAGTTGATGTCACACCATTAATATAAAGCTGAGCTTGAGTAGGTGAAGAAACAACAGCTGCTACATGAATCCAAGTGTTGATATAATGTTGAGGTATTGGTATTCTAAATGACCGCCTACAAGAAGCAGTAAAACAACCTGCACCATTTCCAAATGAAATAACTAAAACTGCCGAATTTCCAGCTGCCGGATTAATTTGTAACCAAAAGCCCCTATAACCAGTACCTGAAGCTCCTTGAGATGAGGAGAAGATTGGGTAAAACGTTCCACTTGGTGGAGCTTGAGGAACTTTTATCCAAGTTAACAGACTGAATGGCATTTGCTGATTTGGGAAATTTGGAATCTCAACAAAACCTGGGTTAAACCCTTGTGCTGAATTGCCACTGCCAGGAAAGTTTGCAATCTGAGCATTTACCTTAATTATCAAAAGGTTATTAACAAAAAGCACCAATAAAAACACTAATCGCAACACTTTAAATCTTTTAATAATATCTGCAAAATTAAAATTCATTCACCTTTGGGAGCAATAAGCCAATCTCTTAAAAAAGAGTATACCCCATTTCTATATTTGGAATAGAAAGAAAGAAGGCTAAGAAGAAATATCCAACGGATAAAGATAGTCATTTTCAAAAAACCAATTCTCTTTTTTTCATAAATGAGAAAATAGTTAACCGATTCATGCAAATCAATGTGTTTATCGCTATTTAGCAGTTTGAATATCAAAGAATACTTTTGGTAATAATGGTCAATTTTCTCAAGCCTAGCTCTTTTGTAATACTTCTTGATAAGCTGAAAATTAAAAATAGAAAACTTGACAGCTGAAGACGTATTACTGCTGTGGAAGCGGTGAAAAAAAAGAACATCTGAGTAAACGTGAATACCACCTTTAATAAAAGCTTGAATAGCCAACCAATGATCATGCCCCCAATAATCATCAAAATTTTCTGGAGCATTCCCAAAAACACTACGAGCAAATTTACCATCAAACGCCATCATACAGCCTTTAATATCTGGATTAGAAAAAAACTCTTTTACTTCCCTATTCTGCCCCAGTTCCAACTTAGCCCTTTTCCTAGTATTAAAAATTGTTTTCTCTGTAGGTGTTAGATTTTCATCCGTGATAACCCCATCACTGTAAACTAATAGACACGTAGGGTCATCGAAATATTTGAGAATAGTTTCTATTTTTATTTCTAACCAAAAATCATCTTGGTCGCAGAAAAACACGATATCACCAGAAGAATAAGCAACAGCCTTTGCAAAACTTAATGATGGACCAAGGTTTTGTTCATTTTTTAGATATTTAAGTACGACGCCTAATTCTTCAAATTTAAATTCATCAATATGTTTTTTAGAAGGCTCTTCGGGACAATCGTCAATAATAACTATCTCATTTGGCAAAAGAGTTGAAGCCAAAATACTCTTAATTTGTTCAATTAGAAAATCACCCCCTTTATAGACAGCTAAAGCTACGGAAACCTTTTTCATATGTAAATTGTTTTTTAGTTGTCATATGGAATGTCCTTGTCAATTTTCATTGGAGCTTGTGAAAGCTACTACATGGACATTTCATATGTAAATTATTTGATTCTTAAAGGTCATATGGAATACGCCTTGTTATTTTCATCAGTGCTTACGCGAAATTTTTGCATGGCTATTTCATTAAAATGTTGTGAAGGTATAGGCAAATGTGCAAATTTATGATTTCAAGACCGAATGGCTTAAATAAACACCACAAGATTTTATGTCAAACTAATAACGTTTTTAGGTCAGGTAAAAAAGTTTTTTTACGTACTTTCGAGCCTTAAAAATCCAATTAGAATGAAGCTGCCACTTATTAAGCAATTACTCATCCCAATCATCGCCCTCCTAGCAATCAACTACCTCTTCTTCTACCCTGTCTTTCAAGGCAAAGTATTGGAGCAAGACGACATGATTCAAGGTGCCCTCATCAACCGACAAGTAGATGAGTTCTATGAAAAAGATGGTACAGTTCTCCTTTGGACAGATGTGCTTTTTTCGGGTATGCCGGCGGTTCAGGTTGCCATGCGCTACCCAAATAACTTTATTACCTATATTCAAAAATCACTGAATTTTTTACTGGGCAAACCATCAAATATCTACATTATAGCACTTTTAATGCTGGGTTTCTTTCTAACCTTATACAGCCTAAAAGTCGACCCTTGGCTTGCGTTTGCAGGCGCAGTAGCATTTGGATTTTCCACCTTTTTCATCGTTTCCTTTGGCGCAGGCCACAATGCTAAAGTTAGAACAGCAGCCTACATTGCGCCATTACTAGCCGGTATTTTGCTAACCTATCGAGGAAAAAAATGGCTTGGATGGAGTATCACCGCTCTAGTAATGGGATTATCTATCTTTTCTAACCACCTGCAAATCACCTATTACAGCATGTTTATCGTGTTTTATCTGGTGGCAACTGAATTTGGCTTTGCCGTTAAAAACAAAGAATTTAAAAACTGGATGATCGCATCGGCGGGACTACTTCTCGCAGCAATAATTGGTATTGGACCAAATGTATCCAGATTGACAACCAACTACGATTACGCCAAGGAAACCATGCGGGGTGGAATTTCGGAATTAACCGTCAAGCAAGAAAAAAGTAGTGGCGGACTAGATTACGACTACGCCATGAGCTGGAGCTATGGTAAGTTCGAAACCTTAAACCTCTTCTTCACGAACATCACCGGTGGCGGATCAAACCAGAATTACGAAGGAACTGCTACGCACGATTTCTACTTCAAGCAAATGAAATCGGGGATCATGCAGCAAGGAACATCCGCCAAGCAAGCAGAAATTCAAGCAAATAGAAGCATCGCCAGTTTATTTTACTGGGGCGACCAAACAATGGTTGGTGGAGGCTACTACCTTGGTGCTGTGGTCTTTTTCCTCTTTATCCTATCAATGCTCATTTTACCCTTTAAAGAAAGAACTTGGATAATCCTAGCTCTACTTTTCACTATGCTCATTGCCTGGGGTAAAAATCTTGAAGGGTTTAGCACTTACATGTTTGAAAATTTTCCTCTTTACAACAAATTCCGCGTCCCTTCGATGGCATTGGTCGTTTGGTTTGTATTGATACCACTCTCCGGTTGGTTAGCTCTAAACCAAATTTACAAAATGGAAATGGACAAGAAAAAAGCCTTGAATGCTATCAAACAAGCATTTTTTATCACGGGTGGACTTTCATTGTTCCTCATTATCATTGCTGGTGGTATTGATGTAAGCGGACCTAAAGACGACTATTTTCGCCAACAAGGCTTAAACATTGATATGCTGCTCGAAGACAGAATTAGCCTTATTCGCTCTAGTGCATTTAAAACACTGATATTTTGCCTATTAACAGCTTCATTACTGTATGGTTATGTAAAAGGCTTTATTCAAAGTAAGTATTTCCCAATAATTTTAGTCGTGCTGATTGGAATTGATCAACTGCCATTTGTTCGTCAGCATTTAAGCTTAGATAAGTTTGTTACCCAAGCTGAATACGACAGAGCGTTTGCCGCCAGTGGCCCCGATAAAGCGATTAAGGCAGCAGAATCTGATGTGCATTATCGTGTTCTCAACCTTACCCGAAGCCTCACAGGAGATGCTTTCACGAGCCATCACCATAGCTCACTAGGAGGATATCACGGAGCAAAACTTGCACGTTATCAAGACTTGATTGATCACCAATTGGAAAAAAGAAATCGTCCAGCGATCAATATGCTCAATACCAAGTGGTTTATTGGCCCTGATCAAAAAACCAATCAGCTAATGGCTATCCCGAATGCTGGCGCGTGTGGTAATGGCTGGTTTGCCCAAAACATTACTTGGGTGGAAAACGCCGATGAAGAAATAGAAGCACTTACCGATTTTGAAGCGTGTTCTGAGGTTATCATCGACGAAAGATACAAGTCGTACATGGAAGGAGTACAAATGTCAAATGCCAATTCTACCGTTAGCATTTCTCATTACAACCCAATGCATATCGAATACGAAGTAATCAACAACAATGATTCACCGAGTCTCATTGTGCTTTCTGAAATCTACTATGAAGGTGGTGGAAAGGATTGGATTTCGTTAGTAGATGGACAGGAAGTTGATCACATTCGCGTAAACTACTTACTGCGAGGCATAAAAGTCCCTCCCGGAACGCACAAAGTAGAGTTCAAATTTGAACCTCCTAGTTTTTATAAAGGAGAGCAATACGCCCTTTTCTTCTCGATCATCTTCTTTGGATTCATCAGCTTTGGGTTGTTTAAGCACTTTAAATAGTTTATTATTTGAAGATTATGGACAAAAAAAGTGCTACTTGTAAAATATGCGGAAATGAAGATAAAAATGACTTCTACACCGTAAACGAAATGATGTTTGGTCTTAGGGATTCATTCAGTTATTTTCAATGTAATAGATGTAAGTGCTTACAAATTGAGACTATCCCAGCAGATTTAAGCAAATATTACCCAAGCAATTATTATAGCTTTAGAGAAGAAAAAAATCCAAGCCCTTTAAGAAAGCGATTAATTCACCTAAGAAATAAATATGCTGTTTTTAATTCTGGTATTTTAGGTAAACTAGTATATTACTTTTTCCCTTATGAAAAGCTCAGAGGACTTTCGCAAATTAATAACTTAGATACCAAATCGAAAGTACTCGATGTAGGCTGTGGTAGTGGTTATTTATTAAAAGACTTGAAAAGTCTTGGATTCAAAAATTTAACTGGCATTGACCCTTTCCTTAGTGATAAATTGGTTACGCTAAATGAAATAGATTTACAAAAAAAATCTATTTTTGAAGTAAATGAAAAATGGGATTTAGTTATGTTTCACCATGTTTTTGAACATGTTAAAGAACAATCAGAAACACTTGCTAAAGTATTTAGCCTTTTGAATGAAAACGGAAAATGTTTGATAAGAATTCCTACTGTATCGTCATTTGCATGGAAAGAGTATAAAGAAAATTGGGTTCAGTTAGATGCTC
>JBHYFA010000132.1:0-5436 GCA_051859825.1 Schleiferiaceae bacterium | reverse complement strand
GATTTTAGGATTTGGGTGTCTCGCGTCATTTTTTTGGAACTGATGAATTTCTTGAACCAAGATTTCAGTGCTGTTAAGTAAGTGAATTATCGTGTGAAGCTTAATAGCTATTACACAAAGGAGCACGAAGAATGCACAAAGATTTATGATGTAAAGCATTCCACTTCATGGAACTTTGTGTAACATTTCAAAAGACTTAGATGGAAATGCACTAAGATGTTGCTGCAAAACTTTTACAGCGTAATTTTAATGACGCCTCAAAATCTTCACATGCACTTTCAACTTCTTCAAATTCATATAAGGCCACCCCTATCACATATCTATATTGTGCGTGATGTCGTACGTACTTTTTGAATTCAAAATTAATTTTTAGATTAGGACAAACTTTGCCATATTACATTAACTTTTTACACTTTTCAAGAGCTGAAAACACCATCCTAAATAGCAGCCCTTTATCATCAGCATTATTTTTTATTATCCTCTGTGCGTATTGACATAAAATCAAGTCAAAATCGATGTTATAATTTTTATTTTTAACATCAAAGCCTATTAGCACAGGCCGATGATAAGATATATCTGAAGACCTTACAGTATTTAACTTCCAGTCAACTGAGGAACAATTTCTTTTAACTATCTCACCAAAATACATACTCAAGTCATTACAGATTGAAAAAGATTTTGCAGATAATTGGTCAGAACTGTTGGCTCGCATATTAATAACAAACCATTCATCTAACTGCTTCACTGACTCTATTGAAAAATCCAATTCTATATTAGAATCTTTTAACAGCTTTCGAATTTCCTTAATACGTTTGTCTATCTGTGATACAAAAAGTTCATAGTGCTCCAAAGCTTCTTTTCTCCCTAGAATGTGTAAGGGAGCTGAGACTTTCGGATTGAATATACTGTAATCATTCATTAAACGTTTCTTCTATTTTCCTATGACTTTTAACCAACTTCGCTCAGATTGCTTTGAATCCACACTCAACCACACAAACACCCTCGGCTCATACCCCCCAACAACTGTAGTTATCGAGCCGAGGCCACTCAGACAAAATCAACCCAGTCTGTTCGCTAATTGATATTTCTTCAAAGGTGCTAACGATTGTTGTAACGATTGAATCCTTTGAACTTGCTAAATCAGACGCTCGACTTTATAGACAGCCACCTGTCATGTCTAAAACTCATCCGTATCACCACTCAATTCTTGCTCAACTTCATCGGCGACTTTTGCAGCTAAGATTAGAGCATTACTCAATATCTTGGGATTGGCATTTGCACTGACTTTCACACTGAATTCAAGGAAATAAGGTGCCTCACCACCGTCGATTTGCCAAGCACCTAAAACGTATTGCTCATTGCGCTCAAGAACATCGAACAACATATCGCGCTTGAAAAACTTCTTATTATCTGATTTTGCAGCAATAGAAATTATCTCGCGAATCTCCATTGGCCCGTATTCAAAGGTCTTTGATTTAATAATAACCAATTGGGTGCGACCGCTTTCTAATTCAAAAACAAGATGAAAATTCCCGTTATCAACGATATTATAATTCAATTCAGCCTCTTCCAGAGCCTCTTTAATACGAGTATCGTAATTGATTTCATCATCACCGAGTTGAGCCAGTAATGGCGATGAAGTAAAAATGGCAACAGCAAAACACAAAGGAGAAAGTACAGTACGTAAACTCATGAGAAAAAATTTAATAATGAATAAAAGAGATTACAAAGAAAAGTTATAAATGCTTTGCAACCTAAAATTATCTGAAAAATATCAACTACTAAACCAAAGTTTGACCTTTTGAAAATATACGACTCTCTTGCATGCTAACTTCTCGCCCGGGCAAAAACATCACCAAGCAATACATAAAGGAAACAAAGAATAATCCCGCTTGACGCTCCAAAAGAGACTCCGTAAGCATGGAAAAAAATAACACCAAAGCCAAAAGTCTGGCGGCTGTGTCCCGCTTTCGCAACAGCATGACAAACATGGCTAACAAGGCTAACAAAGCCGGCAAACCATTTTGCGCCCACGACTGTAAAAACTGATTGTGATAATTATACCCAACATCGCGCAGGTAATACAAGCCCTCTCCATCCCAAAACTGCGCGTCTGATTTTTGATAAGCTTCCCGCAAATAATCGTTAGCATCGCCCGTGCCTACACCGGTCAAAGGCTTTTCGGCAATTACCTCAAAAGCATGATCCCACAAGTAAAAACGGTGATTCCGCTGCTTGCTATGATCAATATTAGCTAAATTCCGAAGCTCATCTTTGGTCTCCTGAAGTCGTCGTCGATTTTCTGGAAAAGAAAAAAACAAAACCACAAGCCCCACAACCATACTCAATACCCAAGCACCTCGTTTTGGATAATGACTTACCCACACTTTTATCCACCATATCAGAATAATCCCAATCACTAAAAACTGTATCCTCGCATTCATCAATAAAGCCACAGCTAAAACAAAACCGCCTAATAGTGTATTGGTATTTGGCTTAAATGTCTTGGGTGCATGCAATACCAAATAGCCGCCGGCGAAGGCAAAATACATAGCAATATAATGCGATGGTATCTGCGAAAAAGGAGAATAGTTGCGATAGGTAAAATCGGCCGGACCGTACATCAGCATATATGACAAATAACCCAAACTCACAACGGCAGAAACAAGCGTTGTGTATATAAATATATACATGAGTAAGCTTGCCATTCGCTGACTTTGCTTAAAGGCAAACAACAAAGGAAAAACCAATAAAGGAATACTCATTCCCATTAACTGATTGGCTTTTTTGGTGTTTTCAGCACCGGGTAGCCCGGCAAGCAACAATAAATAGAGGACGATAGGAAGAAAGAGCGCTGGTGTAATTTTTAACTTTTGATGGCGCAAGAGAAGCACCCATCCCAGTCCGGCCAGCATCATCCCCAAGGCAGTAGGCAACCACTTTAGCTGAAAACTTAAAGTAGCGGCAAACCAAATGAGGCCAATTTGTAAAATCGTGATGCTTTTTTCCTTCATCAATATTTATTCGTTGTTACGAACCTGATCCGTATTGGTCAAAATCTCGCGGTACTGCTCTTGATCCAGAAGAATCTCCACCGCTTTCTTCACATCAGGATCAAACTGGAGAGCGTGCTGAATTCTTCCTTCTTGATAGAAAAACCTCGTTACAATTTCGGTTTCCAATTGCTGACGAATTTCATCGCGAAAAGTCACCAAATCGCGATCTTTTTTTTGAGCAAACTCTCTCTTCAACTTATTGAGCTCTTTCTCAAGCGATTCAAAATACTGCTCATCACGAGCAGCCTCTTTAAGCTGCGCTATTAACTCCTCCGTTTGGGTTTTATAATCAATTTCCTTATCGCTTAAATAAGCCACAAACTCTTGATAATCTTTATCGGTTAGACGAAAAACCGTAGGCGGAGCAAGCTCTTCACTCTTTCGTGCAAACAATGTTGCGTAATTAAAAATGTGATCTTCCGAAACTAAGGTGGTGAGAATTTTACTGGGCGTGCGCACTTCCATGTCAATATCCGGATCTACCCCTCCCCCATCAAACACCAAACGACCTCCAGCAGTTGTAAAGCTCACACGCAAACTATCGGGGATTTTAGAAACGCTTCCATCCTCATTACGCTCGGCATAATTGATGGCTTGAATACCCCTTCCACTGGGCGTATAGTACTTGGAAACCGTGATTTTGATTTGCGCACCATAAGAGAGTTTGCGCGTTTGTTGCACCAAACCTTTTCCAAATGAACGCTGACCAATAACCACCCCACGATCTAAGTCTTGAATGGTTCCGCTCACAATTTCCGAAGCTGAGGCAGATGAGCGATTAATCAAAACAACCAAAGGAATCTCCGTGTCCAAAGGCTGATTTAGGGTACGATAGGTTCTGTCCCACTCCTTGATTTTTCCCTTGGTAGATACCACTTCTTGTCCTTTGGGAATAAACAAATTACTTACGTTAATGGCCTCGGTGAGCAATCCACCGGGATTGTTTCGCAAATCGAGAATGATGCCCGCTAATTCATTATCCTTTTTCAAATCTTCAATGGCCTCAGCTATTTCTTTGGAGGCTCTATTGGTAAAACTATTCAGGCGAATGTAGCCAATATTAGGGCCTACCATCCCACAGTATGGCACAGATTTAAGCTGTACTTCCTCGCGGGTAATTGGGATCACCAATGTATTCCCACCTCGGTCAATGGTCATTTTCAACTCCGTTCCAGGCGAACCTTTCAGCAAGCGACTTACATCTTCTGTGTCCATTCCCTCTACCGAGTCGTCATTGATTTTTAAAATTATGTCGCCCGCTTTAAGTCCAGCACGATCAGCCGGGAAATCTTTGTAAGGCATGGCAATCATTATCTTTCCATCACGCCGACGAATGGTTGCACCAATACCTCCGTATTGTCCGGTGGTTTGAATACGGAAATCTTCCACATCCGTTTCCCTAATATAATTGGTGTAGGGATCCAAAGAACGCAGCATAGCATTAATGGCAGTTTCCATCAGATCTTGGGGCTGCGTTTCGTCAACATAATAAAGATTAATCTCCTTGAAAATATTGGTAAAAATATCGAGTTGCTTATTGATTTCAAAGTAGTTCACCGCAGATGAAACCATAAACAAACTCCCGATAGTGAGCGAAATACCTAAAACTATTTTTCGTACGTTCATTGCTTTCTAATTAATTTTTTTCGTAAAAATGAGCACATCTTTCGCAACCATTATGGAAGAGGAAAGTCGCATTTTCCAAAAAAATACAACCAACCAAATTTTCATTTGATAATAAACGAAGAAATAGCTTTAACATTTTACCATCATTCTTCATTTGACTCAATATTGAAATTTTTCTCTTCGCTAAGGCTTTGCAACAAGAAAACAGCAGAAAAAATGGCCAAAACCATTACTCCCTTATGCCTCTCTAGCACCGATTCAAAAAATATACCTGCAAAGTAAAACAAAATAAAAGCCAATAAGGCAATATCCTTTCGAGAAAATTTTCTCAAAACTGAAAATGGTATCCCAAGTAACAGAATCAGTCCAAATAATCCGAGGGAGAGAAGGGTTTCTAAGTATTGATTATGACAATTATACTTATCGCGCACCCCAGCTTTAAAATCCACATCTTCAAATCGCTGGTGTAAAAATGCAACCGCGTCACCCGTTCCTTGTCCAAAAACCGGATTTTGCTTTGCACACCACAAGCAGTGATTCCAAATCACCAACCGACCGCTAAAGGACGTGTCTTTATTGGACTCCTCCACAAATTCGGTAGAAGTATCTACTCGATATCGCTGAATAAAAGAATCGGGCAGGAGGAAGTACAGCAGCAAAGCAACCAAAGGATAGAGCACTCTACTTTTGACATTTCTCAGATACTGCTTTCCCTCCCAATAAATGGTTGCTGACGAAAGAATAAACAGGAGGA
>JBHYFA010000131.1:0-5549 GCA_051859825.1 Schleiferiaceae bacterium | reverse complement strand
GTGCGTCTCTACAACATGATAAATCTACCTTGAAAATGTATCAACCACGGGGCAACCACCCTCTGCCCTCTGCCCTCTGCTCTATGCACGCATCAGCGCGTCCCTAATCTACCAAACGATAATGCGCGTCAACTTTTAACTTTTAACTTTTAACTTTTATCTATTAACTAGCTCGCTCTGCCCTCTGCCTTAACCGTCATGTCTTTCTAGGACGGTCACCCTAACCTCCTTACTCCCTAACCCGCTTATACAAACGAATTGCCAGCATCAGCAATGCCGCAAATAATACTAAACCTAGAGCTCCATAGACTAAGCTCAAGGTTTGCTTCACCACAACTAAAAAAACGATACTGATTAGGAAAAGGGTTGCTCCTTCATTGATTACACGCAGCTGATTGCCGCTCAGAGAAAAAATGTTCTTTGATTGCTTTTTGTAAATCGCGTGGCAATAGAGGTGATATCCTAAAAGCAGCCAAACCAGAAGGTACTTAACTGTTAACCATTCCCAACCTTGTTGGAATAGGCTCTTATGCCAATTCATTTCCACTAATAGCCAGTGTCCGAAAATAAAGGTTAGAACAGCGGAAGGCCAGGTAATACCGAACCACAACCTTTTTTGCATAATGGAAAAGGTCTCAAACAAAACCTCCCGAGACTGCTCATCTTTTTCTTGTGCTTCAGCTTTGTAAACAAACAAGCGCACGATATAAAACAGCCCTGCAAACCAGGTTACAACGAAGATGATATGGAGGGCCTTGAGGTAGAGCATAAATTTAAGCGCAAATGTAGATACGAATACTTTAGCATCTGATGTCTGTTTAGAAAATTGGCGTGTCTTGTCATCAGACTTTATAGAAAGACTCTAATTGATTTTTGCGTTGATAGGCATATTAAACGACATACGCACCGGCTTACCCTTCGACTTTGCAGGCTGAAATTTAGGCAAGGCCTGAATCACCCGTAGAGCCTCAGCATCGAGATCTTCATCAACCCCGCGAAGAACTTTTGGTGAAGAAATGCTTCCGTCTTTTTCTATAATAAAATTGACTACGATTACACCTTGGGAGTTGGCAGTACGCGAAAGTTCGGGAAAGCGAAAACGATTAATCACGTGATTTGACATCATACGCTGAAAACAATCGCCACGTGCTTCCTCGCTGGTTTCGTTTTCACAGCCGGGAAAAATTGGCTTCATGTCAACGGCGGGAAAGGGGAAAACTTCATCCGTTTCTTCCAATCCTAAATTAATTTCCTCAATGGGCTCATCAACATAAGGATCTACAATGTCGATTTCTATCTGCAAATCTTTAAGGTCATCAACAACATCAATAACTTCAGCGATTTTTTTCGGTGGTGGCGGCGGCGTTTTCTTTGATCTAAAGGTATGGACAACTTCATCTTCCATAATCACCACATCAATATTGGTGAATAGTCTTTCCGTGATTTGAGGACTTCGCCAGTTGATAGCTAGAGTTAAGACGAAAAGCGAAAGCGCCAATCCAAAAAGAAATAATACGCTTCGAGGAGATTCATTGCTGAACGGAGGTTTGTTGCGATTGCTCATAATAAAATGTTTAGGATTAGAATATTACAATTTGCAACAATTATTCCAACAAACAAAAAAACGCCCTCCATATGGAGAGCGTTCTTAGATTTTATAAAGCAGCAAAAACTTTACTGAAACTTAGCATTTATAGGCATATTAAACGACATACGCACTGGACGTCCACGTTGCTTTGCCGGTTCAAACTTAGGAAGCTTTTTAATTACGCGCATTGCCTCTTCGTCAAGAGCTTCATCTACGCCACGTAAAACGCGTACGCCAGAGATTGAACCATCTTTTTCGATAATAAAGTTCACCACAATAACCCCAGAAGAGCCCATTTGCTTTGAAAGCTCGGGAAACTTAAAATTATTCTGAATATGCCTACCCATCATTTTTTGAAAACAAGCAGCACGATCTTCTTCAGTTTTTTCATTTTCACAGCCTGGAAAAACCGGTTTATTTTCTACCACAGCAAACTGGAGTACCTCATCCGTTTCTTCACCAAAAAAGTCGATATCCTCAACTTCATCGTCTTGATCGACCTCCACTGATTCAATGATTAACTCCTCTTGGAGGTCAACGATTTCTTCTACTACGGTAATTTGCTCTGGTGGTGGAGGTGGTGGAGGTGGTTTCTTTTGTTGGCGAACAGTTTGCTCAACTACTTCTTCATCGACAAACAAATCGAGGTCGCCAAACTCCATTATGCGCTGTTCGTAGGTTTTCCAATTTACCGTAACAATCAAAATAATAAGTGATACGGCAACACCAATGAGGAAAAATATCCCCCGTTTGTTTTCCAAATCAGCTTTTGCAGATTTTTTACTTTTCATCCGTGTGTGATTTATTCTTTTTTATTTGTCATTGATGGTAATAATGGAAGCAACTTTTCCAGTGTTAAAAAACCATTACTCTACCAATCAAGAATGCTCAATGTTTGGGTGGTAAAATTAGAACATATTCCTAAAAGCGAAAAATTAAATCTCAATTATCATTCCTCGAATTAAGATTAAAAAAATAAACGCCAATGAGAACGATTACAACCCCAGTCATATTTGCAACTATATCCAGCAAACTAAAACTCCTACCTGGTATAAAGTGCTGCACCATTTCAGTAATGAAGCTATAAACGATAAAGAAAAACAAAAAGCTCAAATAAAACTTTATGTTTTTCTCTTGATTGCGTCTAGCGAAATACAGAAGAACTGCACCTACTGCCATTACACCTCCGTGCAAAATCCAATCTTCGAAATTTGCTATACTCTTAGGAACGGCTTTCGAGGGCAGCCAGAGCATAAAAGTTACGAAGAGTATCCACGAAACAAAGGGCAGGTATTGCCTCATTGAATTTAACCTATAAGCTCTCCGTAGGCGGCAGCGTCTAGCAATCCTTCGCGATCTGAAGCGTCAGAAAGTTTCACCTTTATCATCCAGCCCTCTCCGTAAGGATCACGGTTTACCACTTCTGGGTCATCTTCAATAGCGGTGTTAAACTCTAAAATCTCTCCGGCTACCGGCATAAAAAGATCGGAAACGGTTTTTACAGCTTCAACTGAACCAAAAACCTCCTCTTTTTCCACATTCTCGCCAACGGTTTCTACCTCAACAAAAACGATATCACCAAGCTCTTGCTGAGCAAAATCGGTGATTCCTACAGTAGCAACATCGCCTTCAATGCGAACCCACTCGTGGTCTTTGGTGTACAAAAGATCTCCAGGTACATTCATAGTTTTGATAATTTTTTAGATGGCAAAAATAAGAGAAAAAACGAGGCTCGCAACATCAACTTCCAAGGTTAAGTCTTACTCTAAATCCAACATTGGTATTTGAGGTTGGGAAAGCCGTAGAAATGCGATAAGTGGATATAATTTGGTCATAGAAAACTTGAACATTTACACGCTGACTGATGGCGTAATCGGCGGAAACTTTGATGGAAGTAATGGTTTGTCCGGCGGTAACCTGATCCAACTGCTCCACGATACGGCGAATTACGGTTTGGTTGTCACGGATAGAGAAATCGAGACGAAGCTCTAAATTACTTACGGGATTGGTTCGCTGAGCACCTACCGAAACAAAACGCAAGCGTAGATCTTTCACAATATAGCCACCACCAATTACAATTTCGTTTCCTCGCGTTTCGGTAATTTGGTTATTCGCCAAACTCATCATAATATTTCTATCCCGCTTATACTCCAATCGTGCAGTAATACTATTCTTCATCCGAGCATTGAAACCAATCAAGGGGGCAAATTGCTCGGTCATACTAATGCTCGCTACTTGATTCTCAGGCATAAAATCACCATTTTCATCAATAGGAGGTTCATTATCCATAACCATCTGTTGGCGCTGAAGATTGGTATTAAAGCCCCCAACAGTAAAGTTTGATATGTAGCCATGATTGATTACAAAGGTGCTGAAATACTTAGAGAAGGTTTTAATCTTGGTCAAACCATCATAGGTCAAACGCCAGTTGGGCAACGGAATACCTCGGTTGGGAACAATAATACCTAAGTTTTTATCAGGATCAAGAGACATCGTGGCTGCATCTTCACCTAAGTAGGCCGCAATAAATGCTGGAATCATCACACCCTGACTTGTGTAACTAAAGCCTTCGTAACCATAATTTGCCGAATCTGGACTGCCGGTAATTTCGGGGATATAATCGGGATTATCAACCGCAAAGGCATTGGCTCTTCGGCGCGAAATAATTTCTCTATTAGCTAAAAACTGATCGTAAACGGCAGAGTTAAACTCCGGACCTACTACACTTTCAAATGAAGTTCCTAGGGCAATTACACTGGTAGTGTACATTCCGGTAAAAAACGGGTTTTGACTTTCAAACTGGTCGGTAGCGGGATTATAACGGAAAAATTCTACCAAATTATCCGAGCGGTTCTGCGTAGCCGTAAGTTCCAAACGCAAACCCTTCACCGGCTCTACCGTTGCCCGCGCATTGATGTTTTGATTGAAGGTTCGGGAAAATTGGTTATTCTGTAAAGGAGAGGTAGAAAGCCATTCGTTCTGAGCAGCCTTTGGTCGAATATCTTGTTGACTACCAAATACGAACCCGGGAGTGGGCGCCGACCAGTTATCCATTCCAAAAAGAGAAGGTTTAG
The DNA here is from genome assembly GCA_051859825.1 of Schleiferiaceae bacterium. Lineage (GTDB taxonomy): Bacteria > Bacteroidota > Bacteroidia > Flavobacteriales > Schleiferiaceae > CSBr16-58. Next base: position 887 of record JBHYFA010000131.1, on the reverse strand, counting down.
GCATAAAACCGGGCAACATCGTTCCTTCCGTTTGTGTAAAACTCAGGTTGGCACTACGCAAACTCATACCCACCCTTGCCGTTGCGCGGAGTATATCCATCAAAACATTGGGCTTTTCTTCTTCCTGTTCCTGAGCTTGCTGGCCACGACCTCCACCTCCTCGTTGCATTCCCGGACCCTGAGGACCGCCTCGCTGTGGTGAACGTGGTTTACCTTGGTTGGCCTCACGCAAAAACTTAACTTTATTATACAGAGTAACAAAATTCAGTTGACCGTTAATCTGCATACTCGATGCATTTTGAATAGTGTTACCTAAATTAAGTGAGTCATCTTCAGGACCGGCCATTTGCGCAATCAAAGAGTTGGCTTGCCAGTCGAAATCACCGGTATAACGCACGTTTACCGTTGACACAAAATCCAAGTAAGGCAATTTCTTAATAGGCGCCTCCCAGTTTACCGAGAGAGTTTGATTGTATCTTACCGGACGGCCGAATTCACGCAGACTCTGACGAATACTCTCACGTACCTCTGCGTCACGAGAGGAACCTGGAAGTTCGTCAATCCAGGTATTCATTCGTGCCTGAAAATCTATACGTAGTGCTTTGGTAAGATCGTAGCCTAAGTCATACTGCCTATTTAAGGTAAAGGATTTATTGTACGTAGTATCAAGCTGGAAAAGTGGACTATCCGTATTTCGCATTTGCATTTCGTTATACATCCGAATGGCATCTGTTCTAAAAACCATCCTTGAAGGCATGTATCCAATGCTCAGGTCGCGGATAATAGCAAAATTCTTGTTCTTCAAAAAACCGACATTCTTAAAAGGCTCCCAAGGCTTGGCTCTGCTCTGAAAACTGTAATTGATGGCCGCTCTATGTTCACGATTC
>JBHYFA010000130.1:0-5611 GCA_051859825.1 Schleiferiaceae bacterium | reverse complement strand
TCGCACTTTTTGCAAGAGCTGGTGATAAAAACAAAGAAAAGAAACAGGAGTAATCGCGGCATAACGGAAGGATTTATTTAGTAGAATCTTGCTTTAAATCTTGTAGTTGCTTCTCCATCTCAATCATCCTCAAAGTTAACTCTTCTACATGACGTAGCAAAGAGTAATTTTTTTCATATGAAAATAATTTGATTTTTAAAGGTCATATGGAATCGCATAAAGCAAATTATTTTCACTGGTGTTTGTATAGCAAATAATTTCCTTTATGCTTATTTCATGATGAGTTGATTAAGAGTTTAGAGAAAACTTCGGAGATGAATAGCTAATTATTTTTCTATCACAAATATTCGATAAAGAAAAACCTGTATTCCATACCTAACGGTATAGGTGTACACATTACCAATGAATAACAGCGTCTTTAACCGAGCATAACAAAGCTATCAAACTTTCTACCCCTCTACATACGCCTCAGCCTGACGAGAAAACATAGTGAAATACCTCCCCTTCTTCTCCATCAACTCCTGGTGTGTGCCCTCCTCCAACAACTTTCGCTCGCCGAGTACGTAAATGTAATCTGCCATGCGCACCGAGGAAAAACGGTGACTGATAATAATGGCTGTCTTCTCCTTTACCATTTCCGCAAAAAGGGAGAAAATCTCGTACTCCGCCTCGGGATCCATCGAACTGGTAGGCTCATCGAGAATGACTACCTGACTGTCTTTATAAAAACATCTGGCCAATCCTATTTTCTGCCATTCACCTCCGCTAATGTCCTCACTGTCTTCGTAAATCTTCCCCAAAACCGTTTGGTACGACTTAGGCAATTTTTCTATCATCTGGTGGATTTGGGCTTTGTTGGCCGCCTGCTGTATCTCCCCGGAATCAATAGGTTTATGGGGATTACCAAACCAAATATTCTCCTCTACCGAGAAATTATATTTGGAAAAATCTTGGAACAAAACCCCGAGATTTTCCCTCAAAGATTGGGTGGATATTTCACTGATCGACAAATCATCGAAATAAATATTGCCTTCCTTGGGGGCGTATAAGCCGCAAATCAATTTCACCAAAGTACTCTTGCCCGCGCCATTGGCACCTACAATAGCCACCGTTTTTCCCGCAGGAATAAACAAATCGAGATTTTTGATGGCCTCGCGCTCGCTCTTGGGATACGAAAAACTCACCCCCTCGAAACGAATACCTTTTTTGAGTTTAACGGGAAAATCTTCACCCTCTTCAACGGAATTTAGCCTGGGTTCTAAGGCCAGAAAATCTTGGATGTACTGAATGTAAAGCCCGTTTTCATAAATGGCTGCCAAACTGTTGAGTAAATCTTGAAAAAAGCTCACCCCCCGATGGATGGCCATCACGTACATCGCGAGTCCTCCCACGGTCATCACGCCCATAATGGCCATAAAACTAATGTAACCCAAGGAGAGAAATACTGCTAAGGTGGCGAAAATCAAGCAGAAGCTTTCCGCCAAAATGCGTTTGCGTAGAAGTTTTAAATAGCCGGTACGCATCTCGGTGCGCAGCGCACGAAACAAACCCCGAAAGTATTCTGCCGTTCCAAAAAGCCGGAGTTCACGCGAAAAATACGGGTTGGTTAGCACATCGTGAATATCCCAAATCTTGCGTTCGTTCTGGGTTTGATTTTTATACCAACGGAAAATGAAGTTGGAATAATACACCTTTACAAACCCCAAAGGCAGAGCGGCAATGAGCAAAACCAGAGGAATAATCCAGTGCAGGGTGATGAGCAAGGCTCCTAAGGAAGCGATGGCCAGAACAAAGTGTAACATCGCAAAGGTGCTCTCCACAATTTGCAGGGGCTTGGAGTCGGCATTAGAAATGGCGCGTGAAAAAAGATTGAAATACACATCATCCTCGAAATAAGAAACGTCTATTCCCGTGGTTTTATCGTGAATCTGCGCGTACATATAATCGTGAAAGAGCTGGTGCAACTTCTGCTGAAAGTATTGCTTAATCGAATCGGTGAGGGTATTGGTGAGAAAAACCAAGCCCGTTAACACCACCAGCATAATCACTTTGTAAATCGCTTCGGTATCTCCGGGATACTGTGCTGCGTAAGTGATGGAGTCTATCAAAACCTTGAACAAATACACCGTAGCCAAAGGCAGAAAACTTTGTCCGATACTGAGCGCCAGGTTCCAGCGGGTGTAAACCGGCGAGCAGGCATATACCAGTCTGAAAGAAAATTGAATTCGCTGAAGGATTTCCTTAATCACGTTGACGTACTTGAAAAGTGAGAACTAACTTTGTAAGCCCAAAAGTACGGTACACAAATAAGCTAAATACCTCTTTCGATATGTACACCCAAAATCCGTTGGAACCAACCTCCAAGTCCAATATTTTTCACTTGGCGCCCATACCCGTTTTTATGAAAGTATTTGACGATCATGCGCTTCACGATGAGGTTTACGACTACGGTATGAAGGTGCTGAGTGAGCGACAAAAACGGATGGGGCAAGAACTTCCGGAGAGTTTAGACCAAGAAAGGGTTCAGGGATATGCAGATAGTGGGTATTTGAAAGACAGTTGGGTGGAAAACACCGAACGCAATGCCATTGGGAGTCGTTTTTGGGTTCCGCCAAATGACCTCCTCAACCAGAAGCACGAAGGGGTGCAAACAATCCGAAAGCGCATTGAAGAAGGGTTTGTGTATCTGATTGATTCCTTGGGATTTTCTCACGACAATAATCCGGTAATCACCGAAAGTTGGGCGCAGTACTACGATCCTTTTGTGGGGCGCGGTCAAAAACAGCACAGTCATTCCCGCTGGAATCCTTCTGAGGAACCGCCCATTGGCTTTTCCGGTGGCTATTACCTCCACGACGGCGATCCTGTGAAAGACCATCCCTATTCGGGCGTTTTCACCTTTCACATCAGGGGCTTATCCTATTTCGTTCGTCCGCGCAAGGGCATGCTCATGATTTGGCCCAACGACATCGTGCACTCCGTAAAACCATTTTACGGACAAAAACATCGGTGCGTGATTAACTTTAATATTCAAATGAATGAGGGGAGATAAGTCTCGACTATAAATCCAAACTCCCATTAACCCACTCGCCATCAAGATGGGCGTTTTGATTTTGGTAAAACTCTATGGCCGGCTGATTCCAGTCTAAAACCTGCCAACACAGCTTCTTACACTTTTCTTCCTTGGCGAGTGTTACGAGGGCGTCCCACATCATTTGACCATAGCCCTTGCGACGTTGATTCTCTTGTAAAACGAAATCTTCCAAGTACAAACACTTCCCCTTCCAAGTAGAATAGCGGTAGTAGTAAAGAGCTAAGCCGATCAGTCTTTCATCCACACAGAGAACCAAGGCGTCGAATAAACCCTCCTTCCAATCGTGGAGCATGTCTTCAGGAGTGTTGATCAACTCATGCTCCGCACGCTCGTAAACAGCCAGTTCACGAATCAGCTCGAGCGCGGCTGACATATCGGAGGCTTGTATTTTGCGAATTTGAATTTGATAACTACTCACCCTACAACACGAATTAGGTAATAAAATGGAACAAATGACTAGATTTTGAACGGAGCATAACGAAGCTATCGGACTTTATAGCCAGACATTACTCAACTAATTGTTCGAGCTCCTCAACATCCATCCCCGACAACTTCGAAACAGTATTCGGGCATTTTTTCAATAGTTGTTTCCCAACACTCTTGCCCAATTCTGCCATAGCCGACATCATATCTGTATTCTCCATAGAGGAAAACACCTTTTCAACTTCAGCGATGTTAGACATCAAATACTTTGTAATACAACCTTGAAATTTCAACTGAAATTCTTGTTCGCCAAGCTCTTGAGGATCCAAATTATCCAAACATGAACAGGTATGATTTACTAATTTATCTACCAATTGTTCTTGCTGTGCGTTTAGGTTGGTAAACGAAAAAAGAGTTAATGCGATGAGTACAAAAGTTGTTTTCATAAGTAAAATTTAAAATAATGTATTGCACAAAAGTACATTATTCTCAGCAATAGTTTGAACCCGCCAATAAAGTACACGAAATAAAATATCTTTGCGGCAATGAATTCCGAATCTCAAAAGAAAATATTTCGGCTGAGTCAGCTGGCCTCCGCTATTCACCGTGCGCTTGATAATGCAACCGGCGGGCAGAGCTACTGGGTAAAAGCTGAAATTTCTCAGTGGAAGGTCTCCAATTCCGGCCATGCCTACCTCGATTTAGTGGAAATGCATCATGGACAAAAAGCAGCCTCCCTTTCTGCGGTGATATGGCAAAACGAACTCAGTTTTATGCGACAAAGACTGAAGGGAGATTTTGAGCAAATTTTCAAACAAGGATCGGAGATAGTCTGCAAGTGCAATATCGAATTTCACCCAGTTTTCGGGCTCAAACTACGTATCATCGACATCGACCTTTCCTTTACGCTCGGAGCGCTTGAGCAAAGAAAACGTCAAACTCTCCAGCGACTTCGGGAAGAAAACCTAATCAATCGCAATAGAGAATTACCTATTCCCATGGTTATTCAGCGCATTGCCCTGCTTACGGCACCCGGTTCGGCTGCGTGGAAAGATTTCACCGAGCACTTACTAAGAAATGAATTTGGCTACACCTTCAAAATAACCACCTACGCAGTTCCCGTGCAAGGTAGTCAATCGGCCATGGAAATCAGCAAAACCCTCTTGGCTATCCCCTGCAATGAATTCGATGTAATCGCGATTATCCGAGGCGGTGGCAGCACCCTCGACCTCGACGGATTCAATGATTATGAACTCTGTAAAACTACCGCCCTCTGCCCTATTCCCGTGCTCAGTGGCATTGGCCATGAGTCCGATCAATCGCTGCTGGATATCGTGGCCGGCTTACCTCATAAAACTCCCACCGCCGTTGCCGATTTCATCATTGACCACATGCATGAATTTGAATCACAAATACGCAATATCCTTGCAAATATTACCCGTTTAGCAAGTCAGAGAATCTCCCGCGACACCCTAATCATGGAAAATGTGCAGAGCATTTTAAAAAGATACCCCACCAGTAATATTCACCGAAAACGGGGCGACCTGCACAATATCAGCAGCCGAATATTGAGATTGAGCGCAGAATACATTCACGATAAAAAGCAAAGCATACAAAAGCTCGTCCAAAACATCGAGCAGCTTTCTATGTTGAAAATCAAGCAAACCGAAAAGACCAAACTGGCAGAACTACAAAACCAACTCCACCTTCTATCTAAGCATCAGCTACAAAACCTTCAACGGCAAATGACTGATATTCAGCAAAGCATTGAACTCATCCGTCCGGAAAAAAGTTTGGCTCGAGGATTTAGCATTAGTAGGAAAGACCAAAAAGCCATAAAGTCCATCGACCAAATTGCGCTAAACGACAGCATACATACCACACTATTCCACGGCTCTTTCGAGTCGATTGTTACTAAAATCAATAAACCATGAGCGAAGAAATTAACTACGATGAAGCCTTTACTGAACTAAGGCAAATAATGAGTGACATGCAAAACGACGAAATATCAGTTGATGAATTGGCTGGAAGAGTACAGCGCGCTTCGGAACTTATTCGTATTTGTAATCAGAAACTTCGCGATACGGAGGGGAA
>JBHYFA010000129.1:0-5691 GCA_051859825.1 Schleiferiaceae bacterium | reverse complement strand
AGTTACACACATAATCGTCAGGAATGGAAACTTCAAAACATAGGCGGAACGGTACGCCAGAATTTTTATATGCTAGCGAAGGGCTGGGTGAATTTTCATTTTCAAATTGAAAACATCCTTCCTTTTGATAGATTTGCTTACAGTGTTGGTGGTGGTGGTTATGAGGAATTTTACGGCCCATTTAATGGGTCTAGGTTGTGGGATTTTGCAGGTAACAAAGACAACTCCATCGCATTGGGATTAATCACTTCAGATGGTGACACTAATTGGAGAAAACACTTTTTTGTCCCAGCTTTTGATACGATAGATATTCAAATAAAACTTTAAGAAATATGGAGTCTAGATACCCTACAGGTTTTACCTAAATGAACAATTCAAAAAGCGGCAGGTGCGCCAACACCCGCCGCCACAAGAAATTTCAGCAATCCTTTAATATCAACTAAAATTTCAATTATTATGAAACGCAAAGTTACAACAATTTTTGCTGCATTGCTAATCAGTCTTAGCTCTAATGCGCAGCTTACGGGAATAGATAGTACTAAAATGATGTACGACAGTATTCCCACTTCATTTTTCCCTTCCGAAATCTTGCATAACCGAAGTCCGTTCTACCTATTAAGTCTTGATACATCCTACACGGCTTCTCCTTATTCTTTTCCAGGAATAATACCAGCACCAAGTCTTCCTAAGCTGACATTTTCTCAGATTTGGGAAGATATGTACCATAGCTCGGTTAATCCTAATTTGATTCCGGATAATATTGATTTTCAAGAGCGTGATAGTCTCCAACGAATTGTGTACGACGCCCCTGTTGCCGCAATGCACGTGGATTTTCACCAAATTGTTCCGGGTGCTGTTGATAGCGGTTTTCTATGGTTTGATACCATACATCAGGCGTATAAAGTAATGCCAGATACCGTGTGGATTGATAAACCGAATAACATATATCATCTTGTTTCTAATCCGGACAGCCTAGCTGAATTAGCTTTCAGTGAACATGAGGTGTTTATTGGGTCTATAACCAACAGTGTCTTTTACGGACAAGGCAATCAAATTTCTATAAATTTTGGATTTCCCTCTTCACTTTTTGTTTCCAATAAAGGCCAATCACCTACCTATGTTGAAATGGACTTTGCTGATGGAAACGGATTTCAAAGTTGGGGGTTTAACCAAAGCAAAATCATTACTTATCACGCAAATAGCGCAAATGATAATTATGAAAAGATTCTTCGGCTAAGGCTATTCTATGGTCAAAAGGTTGTGGAAGCAAGAATGACTTTAATGGTAATGCTAGGCGTTGTACCTGCTGATACGGTCATTTATGCATCGTCGCTTCCGTTGCAATGTAGTGTTTCAACAGGAGGTTATTTTCCTGGGGAAGGCAAGATAAGCATTCGCTATGGAAACTCTCAGAAGAAATTACTCAAACCAGTAATTTTTGTTGAGGCGTTTGATAATGGGTTAAAGCCTTATGGTAACGTCAATTTTGAGGCTCTTGCTGCCGGGAAAATTTTTGGACCAAACAATAAGCAGTTATATCCACAAACGGAGGATTTAAAAAATCTGTTTGACACCTTAAATCTATTAGGGTACGATATTATATACGTAGATCCTAGAAATGGCATGGATTATATTCAAGCTAATGCGCTAAACTTAATAAAAACCATAGAATGGGCAAATGAAGAATTGCAAGCCAATGGCAGCTTCGAGAAGTTGATCGTATTGGGAGCCAGTATGGGTGGGTTGATTTCTCGTTATGCTTTAGCTAAAATGGAAAAAGAAGGCTGCTGCCATAATACCCGTATATATGGCACATATGATACACCGCATAACGCAGCCTTTATTCCTTTGGGAGTTCAAGCCTCAGTAAGGCATTTGCGCAATAGGTTCGGGTGGGTAGATTTTTTTAAAGATGAACCCAAAGTTACACCCCCTTGGGATCAGGTATTAATGAGTCCAGGGGCTCGACAGATGTTGTATCCACACCTTGATCCTTCGGGAGCAGTTCTTCGCAGTGAATTAATGGATGAGCTTAATTCTTTGGGTCACCCTCGTCAGTGTAGAAGAATTGCTATTGTGAATGGTAGTGAACAAGGACTTACCAATCATATTACTCATCCTGAAAAAGCCTTTTTTACGGGGCCACTGCCACTGCCACTTCCTATCTCCCATTACATAGGCTCCGATGGGGCAACGATAGCTTCAAATTTAATTGGCACTACTGCTCCGTTTTATCCTTTTATGTTTAATACGTATGCCGAGAGTAATCCCAACAATATAATATTTGAACGTAATAATTTTTTATCATTAAACGGTTGGTTTTCAACTTATTTTTTGGCACAAAGTATTCTTGCTGCTCATGGGGCTTCCTACTTACTTCAAAGCCTTACAAAACGTGTAGGTTACTTTAATCTTTTACTTATGCCAATATGTAATGCTATTATTATTGCCACTCAAAACACCACGAATTCTGTTTTACAACGTCTGCATTCACTTAATTCACCTGTGCAATATCAAAACAGCGTATATTCACCTAATTCCCTTCATTATTCGGAGTCTCCCGGAAGTTCGACTGATGTGCCTAAGACGGTTGCTGAAAGTTTCTTTGGGTTAGTAGACCTTATAACTCCCGAGCATACTTTTGTTACTTCGGTGAGTGCGTTAGATATGGATACTAATGATTTGTATTTAAATATCGAAGATATTCGAGTATCTAATACTCAGTATACTCCCTTTGATGTTTACTGGGCACCTGGCCGTGATGAGAACGACGAAAACATGATGCACGTTGAAGCCAATTTGATCATCAATCATTGGATAATTGAGCAGTTAGAACTGGACAATGAATTGAGAAGTTTCTCGGGTGCGCACCAATATACGCTTGATGAGTATTACAATTTTGGGAATCCTACTGCAAATAATTTTGGTGAACCTCTTTTGAAAAATCTTTACTCCGTAGATATTATTGATGGGGGAAGATTATATGTCAATAAAGCGGGAACAGTTGGTTTTGCCAATTCACCTCGATCTAATGTGATGGGAGACCGTTATTCTTGCTATACCGGATCATCCTGTGATCAGTCAGTGGTACGGGTTTTCTCTGGTGGTAAATTTGAACTTGGGGATGATGCATTTGGAAATCGAGCTGAGATGCACTTTCTCAGAGGTTCAGTGTTAGAAATTCTACCAGGCGGAAAATTGGTGATAAACGACCATTCACGTCTCATCATCGATGAAGGTGCCACCCTCATCTACCACCCTGGAGCAATCATTGAGTTAAATGGAGAAGACGCCATTCTCGAAATTAAAGGAAAAGTGGAGGTGAAAGACAACGCCGTATTTACTTTCACTTCTCAAGACCCTAGCGAATATGGTCGTATTGTCTTCAATCAGCGCCAGTGGGATGGAGGGAACGAAATTCCGGTGACTGAATACTGGGAAATAGGTGATAATGCTCAAATGGTTTTTGAAGGTTCTGTGCATCATGATGATGTTCTTATTGAGTGTAAGCGCAGCCTAAGAACCTCTGCTGGGTCGTCTAAGAAGTTTTCACTGATAAAAATTAGCAGAGGAGCAATTCATATCCATGAAAATTACAATGCAAACTTAACCGCCGACTCTCTCGTGTTTGAGTTTACAACGGTTGATTTACCACCTACTAGTCAAGGAAAGCATAAAGGTATTCAGTTGTGGGGCATGAGTAACCGCAGTGCGAGAATTAGGCATATTCACTTTTACAACGGGTCTTTAGGATTAAGTGGTTTTCAGCATGCAGCGCAGCATCCACTCTACATGCATGATTGTAATTTTGCCGCAATAGATACAGCTTTGTATTTTGAAGGAGGATGTTTTGATTTGTTGAGATGTAATTTCGTTTTCGGTGAACGAGGAATCAAAGCAATTAACTCTTCGGGGCAATCGAAAATTCAAAATTGCGATTTTTATTATGCCACCAAACCCAGCTCCATTGAGTCTGATGTAAGCGCTTCTTTGGAAGTTAGAGGCTGTAATTTTTATGGAACGCTTTTTAATTCTAGTACTCCAGAGCCTGCTTTGCATAATAATTTTACCGATGTAGAAATGAGCTGTTCTATGGTTCAATCGTACCATACAGCAGTTTCTACCAAGAATGCATCTTTGAATTTGTCAAGAGGATATAATCGTTTCTATCCTTCATCTATTGGGATAGAAATGGATAATGCCACAGGGCTTTTCCTTCATCAAGGTGAAAATGTGTTTGCAGGTAATTCCTCTTTTGATATTAATGGAACGCTCACGAGTAATGCCCAATTGGTATTAGTGAATAGCAAAATAAATGCTTCTCAAAACTCATTTCAAAGCGGAACATCGGGTTTCAATACCAATATGTTGCTGGGTAGCAGTTTGATTATACTTGACGCTCCATCAACGTACGTTACACAATTTTGCCCGGAAGGTGTTATATCTCACAATCCTTACGGAGATTTGATAGGGCATACACCCTCGGAAATTGAAATTGATATAAATGGCATCCAACCGTTTTCATTCGCATTAATCGAGGCTACCAATAGTGTTTTCGGGAATGAAGGCTATGAAGCTTACTTATACCAAGCCTTGACTGATGTGCAGGCGATAATGGATCAGGTAACCGCAGAAATTGATAGTCTAAGTCGTGATTACGACAAGATGGCTTATCAGATAGGTTTTTCAATGATGCTCAATATTTTGCGTAAGGCATACCATTACGGTGTCCTTGAGGCTGTGGCGGCTGATCCTAATGCTACTCTAAACTCATATTTGCAATCTATGAGTAGCTACATCAATACCATCATTGCATTATTGCCTAACGATGCCTATTACGATGAAAATGTTGCTATATGGGAAATTACCCGTGCGCACGTATTCCGCTTAGGACAATACCATCAATTAGGTTTAGATGCTCTTCAAAGCATTTCTGGAGCTATTTCTCCCAAAACAGAAAGTCGAAAGAACTACTGGAATTGCGTAATGGGCTGGGAAGCTGAAATGCTGCAAGGCAATATTGCTCAAGATGAATTCTATATGGAGTTTGAAATTTGTGCTGATATGTACAGTCCCTTCGTTGACTTCCCTGACAATGAAGTTCCTGTGTCACACGACTATTTTACGCCTAAAGATGATTTGAGTATTTATCCTAATCCTGCCCAATCACACATTTATGTGAAAATGGATAAAATTGCCCGGCCGGATGAGTTGGTAGATGTAACAATTACCTCGATTGACGGTAGAGTGTTGCTGCAACGTAAAGAGTACGCTTCGTATTTAATTGGAGTAAACGTTGAAAACCTCGCTCAAGGTTCCTATACACTCAGCATCACAACACCTCATAAAACGCATAACGGTAAGTTTGTGATTGTAAGGTAACAGTCTTTCGTGTAGGTCTTAAATAAAAGCCACCATGCAGTATATCTGTGTGGTGGCTTTTTCTCTTAAATATCTGCATAGATCCTTCTTCAAATACAACGATGAAGGAAGTAAAAACTTCCCCAAATTCACGACAATTTTGTGCTTTAAAACCATTTTATTATTCGACTACTATTTACTAGTTGTATTTTTATAAGACTACACCTACATTTGCATAAATGTAAGTTTAATCTTATGAATTAAAATCATGGGAAATAAGAATTTTCAAAAACGCACTTACGTTAGTTTTGATTGGGCAATCAAACGGCT
>JBHYFA010000128.1:0-5813 GCA_051859825.1 Schleiferiaceae bacterium | reverse complement strand
AAAGCTGATAAAGTGAAGGTTGTGTTATTCACCAAAACGATTGGTAAGCAATTGAGGCTCGACCTAAAAAAAGCCAATGAACAATACAACGGTACGTTTGCTGTGCATCCGTTTAGAGCAAGTCACGACCGCTTCTTAATCATCGATCGAAAGGAACTCTATCACTTGGGCGCGTCTTTGAAAGACTTGGGCAAGAAGTGGTTTGCGTTTTCGCGCATGGACAGCATGGTAGGGGAGGTACTGGGTAAATTGGATGAAACCTAAAGTTGGAGTTTTGGTTTGGGGGTTTGGAAGCTGGGGGGTTCGGCGGTTTGATATGTAGAGACGGCACGGCAGTGCGTCTGTCTGATTACGGGTTTAGGAGGTGAGTGAGTGAGGGGGTGAGGAATGGGTTTGGTGGAGTGATAGTTGGGGTTAGGGTCATATTTCCTCTGCCGCCTTTCGTATTTTCTTAGCAATCTCATCGCGTAAAAATTTGGGCTTGAGTACACGCACCTCGGGCAACATGGAGAGTATTTCCATTTGAAAATCGTGGGTGGCGTGGACGTGCAGACGGATGCGGACTTCCTTATCATTGTCGATGAGGATTTCCTGTGAGGCATGCAAGGGGAGGGTTTTGATGAAATGGCCTTGGAAGGGCGTGAAAGATAGTTCTACGGGCGAGGGTTTAGCTTCCCCACCAACGATTACCCCAAAACTGTATCGGAAGAATTCGTGTAGATTGAAATCTATCGGCGGGGTGAAGGACTCGCGGGTTAGGTGAATATTTGTCATGCGGTCGAGAGCAAAGGTTTTGATGCGATCGTCTTTATGATCGCGGGCAACCAAATACCACCGACTGCGATACTCTTTGATGCCCAATGGAGATACTCGTCGCTCGGTGGGAGGATTATCGAAGTATTTTCGGTGGTCAAACTCCGTGACTTTGTGGTTTTTTATAGCGTGTAACAACCCCATCAAATGCTCCGTGCCCCGAGGCTTGCGCTGCTCGAAGTGGATGTGACTGCTCAAACTATCGGTCACATTGAGCGCATTGAAAACGTCCATAGCCTCAAAAATGCGCGTTTGCTCTTCGTCTAGACTCTCGTCTTCGATGTAATAGTGCTTAAGCTTGAAATTGTATTTGATATCGATCTTGAAAATCGAGCGAATATCGTTTAAATCACGCTGCAAGGTGCGTTTGGAAATACTAAAGTCGTATTCCTGCAATTCGGATTGGTATTCCAAGTAATCGAGCAGTTCATCGAAATCAGGCCTACTATTGCGGACTTTGTTGATGATGAGGTGGTAGCGGAGAATGGTGGTGCGTTGGGACATGGGGGAAGGATTAGAAGGTTTAGTTGGGTTTAGAAAGTTTAGAAGGTTTAGTTGGGTTTAGAAAGTTTAGATGGTTTAGTTGGGTTTAGAAAGTTTAGATGGTTTTGTTGGGGTCAGGAAGGCTTTGACGCTAACCCGTTTCATGGCATAGCCATACCCCATTCATCATTGTAGGCAAAAGTAAATAAAGACTACGACAAAATATGTCGTTTGGAAAAAGAGGTTTTATTAATGTGTTTTGTGCGGAAAGCAGCTTTCTGCTTCACGAGTCGTATTTTACATGTCCAAAATAACGCGCAAATTATTCAAGGTTTTAACGGTGCAGAGGAAATATGTGCCAGAAAGGGAGACTGCTAAAAAATGAATGTCGGAATGTAATATGGACTGACAGTGAGGTGTTTATATTAGTTTAATACGCGCTATATTTGGACACGTAAAACACTTTCAATTAAAATGAAGGTGTTTGAGCGAAAACCACTAACATCAATCAATTTTATAAAATTATGCGAATTAAACTATTATTTTCAATGTTACTGGTTTTTCTTGTGCAGTTTGTGTTTTCGCAAGATTTAATCATAACCATCGATCAAAAGGAAATACAAGCTAAGGTTATTGAAATCGCGTCGGACGAGATCAAGTACAGACATTCAGACGACGGTGAGTTAATAAGGTCAATTCGTAAAAGCGATGTGTTCGTCATTATCTACGAAAATAATAGACGTGAGTACTTTAGTATCGCAAATACGGCTTCAAATTCATCAAGATTAAAGCGACATTTATTTGGTGCAGGTGCAGGAAGAAGTTATGGTTATTTGGGGGTGCGGTATCAGTATAGGTTTTTATTAAACAGTGAAAAACCCGATTTCAATAATTTCGCGATTCATGGGGCTATAGGTGTTTCGCCTTATTACACTGAGGCGATGCGAAAAACCATGTTTGCCGGTGGAATAAAATACTTTCCCTATAAAGATTTGTACGTAAATGCAGTAATTGGAACCACACATGTTGAAAATACTCAAACACACATGCATTGGAACTTTTATAATGTTGTGTACGGCGCATCGCTTCTTGTAGGCACAGAACTTGATTTTGGAGATGAGGTTTTGGGATATGGCGTAAATATTGGACTCGGTGTCACGCAAGATTTTAATAAAACCAGACCCATACAATATATTAACCGATTTGCCCTTGATGTTGGGTTTTTTGTTAGGTTTTAGAAACCAACACTTATACGATATAAAATAGATTTATCACCTATTTTTAGTGGCTTGCGAATTTTCATTTATTTCCCAATTGTGAAGTTGGCCAGAAATGCGCAAATTAAGCATCATTGGTTTTTATTTAATCATGTGTATCAAATTTTCAATCAAAACTAAATTTGCTCCATGAAGCATGTTTTACTTTTCCTTTGCTTTTTTCTCACCAGTAGTTTGAGCGCTCAGCTCAAAGAATTCCACATCACCGAGCGTGAACCAGACGGCACTTCCGTGGTGCAGGCAAGTACCGAGTACCCCGACAACGCCATGATTTTAATTTATTCCGATTTAGAGGGTTTGGATTTTCGATCTTCGGTGGGGGGAATCAACCAGCAGCGGTATAACGACCGGGCCAACCGTTACGAAATATTGGTAAATCCGCAAAGACAGATTCTTTTTGTGGCGGCGCGGGGATTTATTGAACAACGAATAGCCTTAATCAACCCGAGTCCGAAGGCGGTTTTTTATTACATGGTGGAAGAGCGCAGTGGACAGGATGAAGCTTCGGTGATTTTTTTAGTTGAGCCGCGCGATGCCAAACTCTTCGTGGATAACATTCCCACGGAGATTAATAAAACCGTGAGTGTGCCACTGGGTACGGTGAATATTCGCTTGGAAAGAGAGGGATACAGACCTATTGATGAGCCATTGGTGATTTCTACGGAGCAGGTGAATTACGAGTATAGTATGCGGGAGGTGGAACCGGAGATTGTGAAAATAACGTCTAATGTGGCTGGTGTAAAGGTGATTGTTGACGCAACGGACCGCGGAGAATTAAACGAAAATCGTAGCCTTTCACTCTTTTTATTTCCCGGAAATTACACCGTTGAGGTGCAAAAGAGCGGATATCTTAGTCAAACTCAAACCTTGGTGGTGGAAGAGGGTAAAGTGAATGAATTGTCTTTTCAGTTAGAAAAAAATACCGGTACCATAGTTTTTGATGTTCAGCCAAATAATGCGGTGGTGAAAATCAATAAAAGTCCTATAGACGGAAAAACCGAGGTTGACTATCCTCCGGGTCGTTACCGTGTTGATATTGAATTAGAGAATCACGATCCGTATAGCGAGACCTTTGATTTGGAGCGTGGAAAAAGGCATACAGTTCGTGCAAGCTTAACCCCGTACACGGGAAATCTGCAATTTTCTGTTGTCCCAGACAACGCCCAAGTAATTCTCCGTAACGCCCAAGGAAATGAAGTCAAGCGCTGGCAGGGGTTACAGATGATGCGTGACTTAGAGGTAGGGGAGTATGTGGTGGAGGTTTCGGAAACGGGTTATGCATCAGTAAAGCGCACATTTATCATAAAAAAAGATGAACGAACAGCAGTTGAGGTTTTTTTGGAAAAAGGAGCAGATACTCTCCTAATAAATGGAATGAAATTAATCAAAATTCCTGGACGCAATTATTATATGGGGGAAACGGAGGTGACACGAGAGCAGTTTGAGGCATTTGTAAATGCTACGGGTTACCAAACTACTGCGGAAAAAAAGGGGTGGAGTTGGGTTTGGACAGGAAGTAAGTTTGAAGAGAAAAGTGGTGTTAATTGGCGCTTTGATGTTTCAGGTGTAGGTCTCCAACCCGCACATCATCCTGTAATACATGTGAGTTGGCAGGACGCCGTGGCGTATTGCGATTGGGCGGGTGTGCGTTTGCCAACCGAGAAGGAGTGGGAATATGCAGCCAAAGGAGGTGAAATCTACGAGTATGCCGGTAGCGATGATATCGACGAAGTGGCATGGTATATTGAAAATAGCGGTATGACTACACATCCAGTTAAGGGCAAAAAGCCGAATGGCTATGGTCTTTATGATATGAGTGGGAATGTGACGGAGTTGACGTCTTCGGGTCGTCGTTCTAAACGTGTTTTGCGCGGTGGTAGTTGGAACGGTGGTGCAGCGCTTAGTCGTGTGTCTAGTCGAACCACCATCTCTACCATAGACAGTAATCGTCGCATAGGTTTTCGAGTTGCTCATGACCAGTGATTAAATAATCAAGCGATCCCTTCGAGGTAGGGATGCAATTTTGTACGTTTATGTAGCAACAGAAATTTCTTCGACTATAATCGAAAAATTTATTATATTTGCATTAAATTTCGATTGTGATAGAAAGACAAACTCATATTGCTAGTGTTGTTCCGTTTATTGATAAACCCGTAATTAAGGTTATTACGGGTATAAGGCGTTGTGGTAAAAGTACCTTGCTTAAACAAATTGTTCAGGTATTGGAAAAAAGAAATGTGAAGGCCGAGCAAATCATTTTGATTAACATGGAGTTAATGGAATTTGATGGGCTGAAAAACTACCAAGATTTTTATGCGTATATCAAGGAAAAACAAGCAAAATCAACGGGGAGATTTTATGTTTTTGTGGATGAAGTGCAAGAGGTAAACGAATGGGAAAAAGCCATAAATTCCTTGCTGGCTGAACAGAATAGCGACATTTATATCACCGGTTCAAACGCAAAATTACTCTCTTCTGAATTGGCGACACTGCTTTCAGGGAGGTATGTTGAATTTAAATTATACCCTTTGGTGTTTTCGGAGTTTTTGCTCTTTAGAAAAGAAAAAGAACCGCAAATATCTATTCAGGAGGAGTTTAAGCTTTTTATGAAATATGGGGGCTTTCCGGGCTTGCACCACATGGAGTTGGAAGATAGCATTATTCGTCAGTACTTGCAATCTATTTACAATAGCGTCTTGCTGAAGGATGTAATTGTGAGAAATGCGATTCGCGATGCGGCCATGCTCGATAACATCAGCAAGCATTTGATTGATAATAGTGGAAAAATCACATCTGCCAAGAGAATTAGTGATTACATGAAATCGCAAAAGCGAAAAGTTTCTGTAGACACGGTTTTAAATTATATTCGCTTTAGCTGCGATGCAATGCTCTTCGAAAAAGTAGAACGCTATGATGTGAAGGGTAAACGACTTTTGGAAACTTACGAAAAATATTTCATGTCAGATATCGGTTTGCGATTTGCTACCTTAGGATATACACCACAATCTATCTCATCTCAATTGGAAAACATCGTTTATCTGGAATTAAAGTCCAGACATTTTGATGTAACGATTGGAAAAATAGATGATTTAGAAATCGATTTTATTGCTACAAAAGGGAATGAAAAACGCTATTTTCAAGTTTGCACACAACTTACCGATCAAAAAGTAATTGAGCGCGAATATCGTTCCTTGGAAATGGTGCCGGATAATTTTCCCAAATGCGTACTATCGTTAGATA
>JBHYFA010000127.1:0-5998 GCA_051859825.1 Schleiferiaceae bacterium | reverse complement strand
GTGGTAATTCACGTGTGCTAGTCCACCCTCGTAACGCAATTCTTTAATGAGCGAGGCCAAAACCATACTATCCACCCCACCACTACACGCAATAAGCAAGCGGTGATTGGGTTTCACACCGAGGGCTACCAAAGTTTCAATGAGTACCTTACGTATCATAGGTCGTTCATGCTTAGTATGGTTGAAAGTTTCCAATCTATTTCTTCATACTCGGCTTCGGCATCGGCCAGAAGCGTGATTGCACTGCCAACCCCAGCCTTGATTTTTCCCGATGAAATCGTATGCATCAAAGAGCGAATCACTACATTGAAATCAAAATCACCATCAGGGTCGATATATCCAATACTTCCCGAGAACAGCTCTCGTGATCGCGTTTCGTACCGGTCTATCAATTCCATCGCTCTACGTTTGGGCGCACCCGTCATAGAACCCATGGGAAAAGTATGTGTAAATAGCTCCCGCAATGTACAATTTTTTCGCATTTCTGCAACCACCGTGGAAATCATTTGGTGCACTTGCGGAAAACTATAAATACCAAATAGTTCAGCCACCTCCACGCTATTTTTCTCAGCTATTCGACTTAAATCATTGCGCATTAAATCAACAATCATCACGTTTTCGGCGCGCTCTTTTTCGCTGTTAAATAGCTCTTGCTTAGCTATTTCATCTTTCTCCTTATCCGCACTTCTCGGGGCTGTTCCCTTTATTGGCTGTGCGATGACTTGACTACCCCGTTTACACAAGAAACGCTCAGGAGAGGCACAGAAAAGCTGGGTATCTCCGCAGCGGTAATACGCGGAAAAAGGAGTAGCGGTTTTGGTATTCCAACGCAGATAATCGCGGATATCGAGTTGGGCAAAGCCTTCGAAGAAGCGACAGTAGTTGACTTCGTAGATATCGCCTCTTTGCAAATGATCTTTCAATTTACCTACCGTATTAATGTAATGCTCCCTGGTATCGGTGGGCTGAAGTACAAACGAAGGTTTATTTGATGAAACTGCGGGTAAATCGTTGCTCTGCACCTCCGCAAACCACAACAAAGCCTGCTCTTTCTCGTGTTCAAAACAATCCAAAAAGCATTTGCCATTTTGACCAAAAATAAGGTATTGTGGACGAAAGAACTGCACCGGAGGAAAGTTAATATACGCCTGATGAATAGTGGGTAAAGCAGTCCAATCTTTATGGGCGTCGTAGTTCACATGACCAAACCACCATTGTCCTTCATCAAAAGACACATCTAAATCATTGCGTATTTCGTGAGCCCCAATGGCCAAGAGAAAATCGTATTTGGAATAGAGTAAATCTTTACCACTGAGAAAAGCGAGGTGGGAAACCGGGGACAGCTTAGACAAAAATTCCTCCGGGGAAAAGTCTTCCAAGGGAATTCTACAAAGCTGATTCATGTAATTCAATGATTTATCTATTGCTACTGCTTGTGAATCCCGAGGTTCTTCCATTGAAAAATGAGTAAAACGATGGCTCCCAAAAGGAGAAAACCCGAAGCAAAATACATCCAGTACGGGAGGGGATCAATACTATCCATTTCGCCACCAGCCAAAGAAATGATAATCAAAGAAGTGAGATTGTTGGTGAAATGCACGGCAATTGTGAGCCACAAAGAGCGGGTGTAGGCGTACAGATACCCGAGAAAAAGTGCGAGGAGAAACATTGGTAAAAAAGCAAAAAGTTGCTGATGTATCAAGGTAAAAATAATCGCCGTAAGCCAAACACCGAGGTGAGAATTATTGGTGAATTGTTGTAGCAGACCTTGAAGTTTTCCGCGAAAAATCCACTCCTCTCCCACTGCGGGAATCACGGCCATTACAAAACCTACCCATACCACTTGAGGAATGCTTTCAAACTGGGTGAGCTGCATAATGAGGTCTTCCATTTTGGCCTGTTGTGCCCTCATACTTTGTTCAAATCCGTGTAAAAATGCGGGAAATTCCAGAGCGCTATTAAATCTTTCTAGGGCATCAACCATGGGTAATAATCCAAAGAGAGCAATAACACCAATAAATATGATAATCAAAGTGTAACGCAAACTTTGAGCGCGAAAACTAAACCACAATGAGCGACCATTTTCGGCGAAGTAACGATATATCAGCGCACCACCTACAAACAAGCCTAAACTACTCCCCCCTTGCATGTAGAGCAAAAACGAGTTGGAATCGGCTTCCTCCGGATGAGCAAGGTAGTATGGAATATGGGCTATTCCCATATCAAAGAAAAGCGGAATGGAAGCCCATAAAATAACGGTACTTAGCAACCAAGCTAAAATACAGCAAAATAGCAGAAAGAGAATTTTACTTCCGGGACGTAGGGCGCTGATATTTGAGCGTAGTTCTTCCATGATTTATGAACGAAGCGCTGAACGAAAATCAAAACCACTTGGATCTTGGAAAATGCGTAAATCAAATTGCTTGATGGATGCCAGAAGGTGATCAAAAATATCTGACTGGATGTTTTCGTAATTCACCCAGGCAATATCGTTGCTGAAGCAGTAAATTTCTAAAGGAATACCGTGTTCAGTAGGTTGAAGTTGACGCACCATTATGGTCTCACCTTGGTGTACTTTGGGATGATTTCTTAAGTAGGATAATGCGTATTGTCTGAAAACGCCAAGATTTGTCATATTTCGTCCGTTGATCAACATTTCACGATCAAAATCATGCGCTGCATTGTGCTTATCGATTTCAATCTGACGATTATTGATGTACTCCTGAATGAGATGCACCTTTTTCAAACTGGCCTTCAAATCTTCATCTAAAAATCGAATGGTATTAATATCAATCATCAAAGAGCGCTTAATACGTCGAGCGCCGATGCTTTGCATACCTCGCCAGTTTTTAAAACTATCCGCAATGAAGGCGTAGGTGGGAACGGTGGTAATGGTTTTATCCCAGTTACGCACCTTCACGGTGGTAAGGTTGATTTCCGTTACATCGCCATCGGCCCCGTATTTATCCATGCTCACCCAATCGCCAATTTTCACCATATCATTGGCGGAAATTTGAATAGAAGCAACCAAACCTAAAATGGTATCCTTAAATACCAAGAGCAACACCGCAGTAAGTGCACCAAATGCACCAAGGATATTCAAGGGTTTCGTTCCCATCACGAAGGAAACAATAATAACTCCTCCGATGATGTAGTTTACAATATTGAATACCTGCACAAACGATCGAACAGGCTTATCCTTTAACCACTTAAGCTGAGAGCCTAAATCGCCCATTGCCCGTAGAAAACGACTGACAGCAACCATCATAATCACCACAATGATGATCGTGGAAAGACGCTCTACAAAAACCCCCATTTGCGGGAAATAAACAAATACTCTAGGAGCTAAAAGTTTAACGATGTACACAGGAACGATGTAGGCCAATTGATCAAACACCTTGTGTTCCAGCAGGTAATCATCATAGGTGGTTTTTGAGCGGGTAATGATTCCCTTAATGATTCGCAAAAAAATCTTCCGAGAAATCCAGGCACCGATTAGCGCTCCTAAAGTTAAAAGAGTGGAGTCAATGACTAAAGTTATTAGCTCAACGGCCCAAGGTTGCAGCCCCAGTCCTTCCACCCACCCTAAAGACCAATGTTCAAATAAATCGACAATATCATCAACCTCCATTACAGTAAAGAAAATTATATTTGGATAATAACGAGCAAAGATACCGCTATAAATATGAATCACGCAAAGCCAAAAAATCCGTTTTGGGAACTCCCTTTTTGGCTGTATTTTCGCCCGAAATATTTTGAACTTTAAAATAAACAATACGTATGACTGAAGTTGTAGTGGTTTCTGCTGTTCGCACGCCCATTGGTAGTTTTGGAGGAAGTTTATCTACTATCCCTGCCCCGCAATTGGGTGCTATTGCCATTAAAGGTGCTTTAGAAAAAATAAATCTCGACCCTAAACTTGTTGACGAAGTTTTGATGGGTAACGTTATCCAGGCCAATGAAGGTCAAGCTCCTGCCCGTCAGGCTGCGTTAATGGCCGGACTACCTGATAGCGTACCATGTACTACCATCAATAAAGTTTGCTCCTCGGGCATGAAAGCCATGATGATGGCGGCTCAGGCAATCAAAGCCGGCGATGCGCAAGTGGTAGTTGCCGGAGGAATGGAAAACATGTCGCTCATCCCCCACTATGTAGGTAACATGCGCACCGGACAAAAGCTCGGTAATGTTCAATTGGTTGATGGTATGTTGCGCGACGGCTTGCTCGATGCCGGTAGTGGTGATCACATGGGAAGTTGCGCGGAGATTTGCGCTAGTGAGCACGAATTTACCCGTGAAGAGCAAGACGCTTTTGCCATGGAATCCTATCGTCGTTCGGCAGAGGCATGGAAAAGCGGTAATTTTTCTGATGAAGTAGTACCCGTAAGCATTCCTCAGCGCAAGGGCGACCCAATTATTTTCGCTGAAGATGAAGAGTACAAAAACGTGAATTTTGATAAAATCCCTGCCCTTCGTCCGGTATTTGCCAAAGAAGGAACCATTACCGCGGCCAACGCATCCACTATTAATGATGGTGCTGCCGCCTTGGTAATGATGAGCAGAGAAAAAGCCGAAGAGCTCGGATTGGAAGTATTAGCCGTTGTTCGCTCCTACGCCGACGCTGCACAAGAACCCAAGTGGTTTACTACTGCACCAGCGAAAGCCCTTCCAATAGCTCTTGGAAAAGCCGGTATCGACATTAAGGATGTGGATTTATTTGAACTTAACGAGGCTTTTTCTGTGGTAGGATTGGCAAACGTAAAAATTCTTGGTATCGATAGTGCTAAAACCAACGTTAACGGTGGTGCGGTATCCATTGGTCATCCGCTAGGAGCCAGTGGTGCGCGTATCATGGTAACACTAATCCACGCATTGCGTCAGCGCAACCTAAAGATTGGTGCCGCCGGAATTTGTAATGGCGGTGGTGGAGCCTCTGCCATGGTGGTTGAATGCTAATTTAATTTCAGTTTGTGAAGGGCATTTGCTTACTTAGCATGGTACCCATGCGTGCCGAACCCACTCACCGCAGTGAATTGGTTAACCAAATGTTATTTGGCGAGCTTTTCCGCACCGTGGGAAAAACCCGTAAGGGCGACTGGCTGGAAATCAAGCTCGCGCACGATGACTATGTAGGCTGGGTAGATGCCAATCAAGTAACCGAAATTTCCAACGACGTTTACAAACAATTACTCAAAGAAGAGCCGGCCTACAGTACGTTGGTTATGGATCTTCTTACCGGTAATGATACTAACAGTACATTCCTCACTCCCGGATGCCGACTTCCGCTGGCAAAGGGTAGTGAGGAATTTGTTATTAATGAGCAAAGCTTTGCGTATAATGGCCCTGTAACCCGAGGGAAACGTAAGCGCGAAGCCGTTCTCGAATATGCCTACTCCTTTCTCAATTCCCCCTACCTTTGGGGAGGAAGAACGCCTTTAGGTATTGATTGTAGCGGCTTTAGTCAAATCGTGTATCGTCTTGCGGGATACCACATTCCCCGTGACGCTTCACAACAAGCAACCATTGGTAATGTATTGAGCTTTATAGAAGAGAGTCAGCCGGGTGACCTAGCCTTTTTCGACAACGATGAAGGTCGCATTACGCACGTAGGTATTATTCTTCCGCACAATCAAATCATCCACGCAAGTGGAAAAGTACGCATTGATGGACTTGATCAGTACGGGATTTATAATCGTGAGGTGAGGGATCATACTCATCGGTTGCGTCTAATGAAAGAAATAATTTAATTGGCTGTCTATAAAGTCCGATGACGGCGTTATGCTCAGTCCAAAAATCAGGTCATCCCGACAAAGACTTGTCGGGACTCCTAAATTTTCAATTTTCGCATGCCTCGCTCTCGAACTTTATAGATCAGCCAATTGGTTTTCCTGCTTTGTGCGTTGGGACACCCAAAATACTATTTCATTACAACTAAAGCCATTTTAGTACGAGTATTTACTTCGCAAAAAATGCTGTTTCATCACGAATGCACATAATG
>JBHYFA010000126.1:0-6095 GCA_051859825.1 Schleiferiaceae bacterium | reverse complement strand
ATTTTCTATTGAAAAAACACCATGACTAGGGTTAGGGAAAACACGAATATCACTCTTTTCAAATAGGTTAACACTAATTCCACTTTGCATTTCAAAAATAAACTCAGAGGCAGGCTGGGTAAAATCAAAAGTCAATGTTGAGCCACTAGCGGTAAAAGGCATACTATTCCAAATAGGTGCGGCATTACTCGAGCGATTCTTAACGGATGTTGGCAAAGGAGTAGATTTGGCATCTATCGCGAGATTGATGGTAGAAGGATTAGAATTCTGAACTACAAAATATCCGTAGTAACGTTCATAGGCTTTATTAGGATCAGTAAAGCCATTGACATGATTAGGGCGCTCGTTTACGGTGTAAATATGAATACCCTCAATATTTGTTGGGGTAACGGCGGCAAAAATTGAATCTCCACTAGAGTTGGTGTGTGTTAATGAACCAAACAAAGAAATATTATAAGAAAAATCGGATTCATCGCCGATATAGGCCCCAGAAGGAACTCGCGGAATGCTTCCTCCAACAACACTGCCATTGTAGGCGGGAGTAGATGCATCTAAAACAGGGTCGGTTGGGTTTTCCTCATCAAAATTGTAGTACGCCACTAGTGAAGAAGCATGGGTTGGGATTTTTTTACACATAAACTCTCTTACTTGAGATTCTGTGAGGACAGTATTCCAAACACTAAATTCATCTAGCTGACCATAATAGCGGTGAAGTATGTTTTGCTGACTAGCTCCCAAACGAGCTGTATTGGTACTCGAAGATGGGTAAGATATCGAGTTAATATTTGAGTTGCCAGTTGTTGTTAAATTACTACTTATTCCATTTATATAAATTGAAACTTGTGCGGCCGACTGCATAACTACAGCTACGTGAACCCACGAATTAAAAAGGTGTGAAGGAAAAGGAGCAGTGTAAGTTCGCCTACACGCACCATGAAAACAACCTCCCCCATTACCTATTGAGATAGAAATTGAGGAACTTGGAGCATCATTGAACGCAAGCCAATATCCAACATAGCCAGAAAATGAAGTTGACTGAGCCGATGAAAAGAGCGTTGGAAAAACACCCGATCCGGGAGAAGGAGGCGTTTTCATCCAAGTCATTATAGTAATAGGAAATTGTAACTGTGGAAAGTTCGGTAAATCGATGTAAGCGGGGTCAAAACCGGAAGCGGCATTTCCACTTCCAGGTAAATTCTGCGCCTTCACAGAATTAGAAAAGAGAAAAGCAAATAACATCAAAAAGAGGCAAGCTGAAAATGAGTACGTGTTTTTCATTTTAGTAAAGTTTAAGTTTATCGTATTACGTTGACCGTCCCTCTGTCCTCATAGGTACGGTTACTGTCAAATCCGGTGTAAGTAATAATGTAAACATACGAAGACATTTGCACCAGTTCACCATTGAATGTGCCATCCCATGAAAGATTCAAATCCGTACTGTAAAATATTTGTTGCCCCCAGCGATTAAAGACACGCATTTCGAAGCTTCGAATACCAGAGCCGCTTATCACGAATCGCTCGTTGCGCCCATCGCCATTTGGAGTGAATGCAGAGGGAATGAATAAAATGGGCTTACATTCTCGATCTTCAATAAAAATAGTATCGTATTGAACACCACATTGACCTTGAAAAATAACCGAGTAAAAACCACCTTCAGTTATGGTGATCGACTCCCCTGTTTGACCATTACTCCAACTCAGTAAACCACTATTCATCGGAAAAACTCTAATCGTGTGTGGTTGACCTATACAAATAACTTCATCAAAGGGTTGAATGGCCAAAACAGAATCTTCCAAAACCTCAACCGTTAGATTGATTACGGAATCGCAGCCATCTTGAGAAAATATGGTAAACTGAAACTGTCCGCTCGTAGTAAACGTATTTCCACCAATTACGAATGATTCACCCTTGCAAATCCTAGCTAGTGTATCGATTAATATATTATCAGAGCTTGGTCCTATAACAACTTCATAAAGAGTGTCACAACCCTGTGGATTATTATTTTGAAAAATGTAGGTGCCGGTATCCTGGAATGTTTGTCCGGCAAAATTAAATGTTTGCCCCGGACACAACAACACCAAAGTATCAAAAGGAATAATATCGTCCATGATATAAACGCTATCCGTAAATGTAAGTGCTGCACAGTTCGAAGTTGCTTGTAGAAAATACCATCCGGGGCCTTGAACCTGAGTTGTATTACCCGTACCTCCGTGCTGCCACGTTATAGTACCCGTTGGATACGGATTTGCTTGAATGGTATAGGGAAAATCACATTGAAGAATCGTATCGGGTAGTCCACTGTTGTAGTCAGAACCCGAAACAGTAATTATTTCTTGACTATTCACTAAAGGAAAAGACATTGTATCCCCAATAGATAAACCCGTAGTTACAGCATTCCATAAAGGGGCATCATTTGCCGAGCGTCTATATGCTCCACCATAAAGCCCTGAGCCCGTAATAGAAAATGAAGCCGTGGAGTTTGCTGTGGAATTTTTCACAAAAAACACCCCATGATAGCGACCAAGTGTACATATAGAATCTGCGCCAATTCCGTTAAAGTGATTAGGATTATCTTCAACTGTATAAACGTGCATACCTTGAACATTAGCCGAGGGATTAACAACATCAAATGATTCACCGAAACTATTTGTCCATATAAGGCCTCCCCCGGGATTATAGGTATAGCCAGACTCGTCTCCAATAAAAGCGCCAGAAAGCGGACGTGTCATAGGGCCGCCCATTGTTGTGCCATTGTATGCGGGTGTAGAAGCATCCTGAACCGGAACCGTTGCGTTTGGCTCGTCAAACTTGTAGTAGGCAAGTAAACCGGGCGTTAACGGTGGTATTTTCTTGCACATGAACTCGCGGACTTGGGCGGCGGTAAGAGCAGTGGACCAGACGCTTAGTTCATCTATTTCACCAGAATAGCGATGTAAAACATCTTGTTGATTTGAGCCTATGCGCGCTACATTAGTTACATTAGCTGGAGGATAAGCTACAGAATTAATGTTTTGATTTCCACTTGTGGAAATAGGCATACTCACACCATTTATATAAATCTGACATTGACTTGGTGAGCTAAAAACTGCTGCAACATGTACCCATTCGTTGAACAAATTATTGGCAAAGGGTGCAATATATGTCCGCCTACATAAAGGTGTAAAACATCCAGCAGCATTTCCAATGGAGACAGCAATCAATGGCGAGCCTGAATTATGAATAAACGCCAACCAAAAACCATAATAACCAGAAGTTGGTGTTGATTGGGATGATGAAAAAATATTTGGAAAAAGTCCTGGTGAGGTAGGAGCTGCTTTTATCCAAGCTGTTATGGTGAAGGGGACCTGTTGCCTTGGGAAATTCGGAATCTCTATAAAGCCAGGATCAAATCCCGCAACTGCATTACCACTACCTGGTAAGCCTTGCCCATTAAGGCCAAGCGATAAAAAAAACAACGATATGAAAATTACATTTCTCAATTGAAAAATTCTTAAATGTGTCAAAAAATCACCTTATCACATTCACCGTCCCCCTCTCCTCATAGGTACGGTTACTGTCAAATCCGGTGTAAGTAATAATGTAAACATACGAAGACATTTGCACCAGTTCACCATTGAATGTGCCATCCCATGAAAGATTCAAATCCGTACTGTAAAATATTTGTTGCCCCCAGCGATTAAAGACACGCATTTCGAAGCTTCGAATACCAGAGCCGCTTATCACGAATCGCTCGTTGCGCCCATCGCCATTTGGAGTGAATGCAGAGGGAATGAATAAAATGGGCTTACATTCTCGATCTTCAATAAAAATAGTATCGTATTGAACACCACATTGACCTTGAAAAATAACCGAGTAAAAACCACCTTCAGTTATGGTGATCGACTCCCCTGTTTGACCATTACTCCAACTCAGTAAACCACTATTCATCGGAAAAACTCTAATCGTGTGTGGTTGACCTATACAAATAACTTCATCAAAGGGTTGAATGGCCAAAACAGAATCTTCCAAAACCTCAACCGTTAGATTGATTACGGAATCGCAGCCATCTTGAGAAAATATGGTAAACTGAAACTGTCCGCTCGTAGTAAACGTATTTCCACCAATTACGAATGATTCACCCTTGCAAATCCTAGCTAGTGTATCGATTAATATATTATCAGAGCTTGGTCCTATAACAACTTCATAAAGAGTGTCACAACCCTGTGGATTATTATTTTGAAAAATGTAGGTGCCGGTATCCTGGAATGTTTGTCCGGCAAAATTAAATGTTTGCCCCGGACACAACAACACCAAAGTATCAAAAGGAATAATATCGTCCATGATATAAACGCTATCCGTAAATGTAAGTGCTGCACAGTTCGAAGTTGCTTGTAGAAAATACCATCCGGGGCCTTGAACCTGAGTTGTATTACCCGTACCTCCGTGCTGCCACGTTATAGTACCCGTTGGATACGGATTTGCTTGAATGGTATAGGGAAAATCACATTGAAGAATCGTATCGGGTAGTCCACTGTTGTAGTCAGAACCCGAAACAGTAATTATTTCTTGACTATTCACTAAAGGAAAAGACATTGTATCCCCAATAGATAAACCCGTAGTTACAGCATTCCATAAAGGGGCATCATTTGCCGAGCGTCTATATGCTCCACCATAAAGCCCTGAGCCCGTAATAGAAAATGAAGCCGTGGAGTTTGCTGTGGAATTTTTCACAAAAAACACCCCATGATAGCGACCAAGTGTACATATAGAATCTGCGCCAATTCCGTTAAAGTGATTAGGATTATCTTCAACTGTATAAACGTGCATACCTTGAACATTAGCCGAGGGATTAACAACATCAAATGATTCACCGAAACTATTTGTCCATATAAGGCCTCCCCCGGGATTATAGGTATAGCCAGACTCGTCTCCAATAAAAGCGCCAGAAAGCGGACGTGTCATAGGGCCGCCCATTGTTGTGCCATTGTATGCGGGTGTAGAAGCATCCTGAACCGGAACCGTTGCGTTTGGCTCGTCAAACTTGTAATAGGCGAGTAAACCAGGCGTTAATGGTGGTATTTTCTTACACATAAACTCGCGGACTTGAGCAGCGGTGAGGGCGGTGGACCAGATGCTTAGCTCATCTACTTCAGATTTAAAAGTATTAAACTGACTTCCTCCCGCAGCATGCTGATATGTTCCAATTCGAGCAACAGGATTTGCACTAGCTACAAGTGATAAAGAACCTGATCCTGTTGGTGTCTTTGGTTGTAAAACCCCATTAAAGTAAATATCAGCATTTTGCAAATTATGAATAACAACAGCAACGTGCATCCATTCATTCATTGGATAAATATTTGAAGGAATATTTACATCCCAACCGCGACGACAAAAAGGGGTGTAACATCCTCCTGGTGTTGCATAAGAAATGTCTAAAACATTTGTAAACCTAGTTTGAATCCACATTCCATGATATCCTCCAAGTGTATTATCACTGGAAAAAATTGCTTGAACGCCTCCTAAATTATTTCGTTTAAACCAAAAAGTAACACTCATGGGAAACGAGGTTACAGGAAAATTAGGAATATTTATGTATGAAGGATCAAATCCACCAGCCGAGTTACCACTGCCCGGAAGCCCTTGACCCTTGACACTAACTGAAATAATTACTGCCAATATGAAAAAGATTTTTTTCATATGTAAATGTTTTGTGTTTTAAAGGTCATATAGAATGTCCTTGTCAATTTTCATTGGAGCTTGTGAAGGCTACTACATGGACATTTCATATGAAAATGATTCGTTTTTTTAAGGTCACCCCGACATAAATATCGGGACAGGTTACGGAATACGCCCAGTTATTTTCATCAGTGGTTAACTTCGTTGCTTGCTGCGCAGGATCGCGAAATTTTTGCAAGGCTATTTCATAATAAAGTGAGTATTTTCATTTACAAATATAATTTAAAACTCTTATCTAATAACATTAATATTTCCCCTCTCCTCATAGGTCCGGTTACTGTCAAATCCGGTGTAAGTGATAATGTAAACATACGAAGACATTTGCACCAATTCTCCGTTGAATGTGCCATCCCATGAGTTGTTGATATCCGTGGTATGGA
>JBHYFA010000125.1:0-6297 GCA_051859825.1 Schleiferiaceae bacterium | reverse complement strand
TTTTTCATGCATTGTTAATTTCCAAAAAACAAGCATATTTATTTTCCGGTAACAGTTATTACCCATGGTACATTTTTTATGTGTGTTCTTCGACAGCTAATATATAGAATAATTTCTATACACACCAATGGATAAATCGGATTTTTTTTAAAAAAAATTATCTTTTGTAGAATAAATTTTAATGTAAGTTTATTTGTTTTTTTTGTTTTATAAAAAACTAAATTTAATCAATTTAAAACTTAAAAAAATTGTTATTTATAGTTAACTTGAAATTAGTGTAATCACTAGAAAAAATGTATAAATACAGATTTCGTTGGATTATTTTGGATTATTTTCATGTGTTGATGAAGAATACTTATCGCAACTTATGTTTAGCGCCAAATGCTATTTGACTTAAGACTTGTGTTTTAAAATATAGTCTTCAAGACTGTTTTCGTCGTAATCTCTCAATTTTTTAGTAATCGTATATTTTATTGAAATTATTTTTTTAACGGGGATTTTAAGGCTCTCAGCGATTTCAATATTGGAAAGGCCCTGAGCTATTAACTCGCACAACTGAATCTCACTTTTGGTAAGGGGTTCGAGTAGTTGACCTTCAAATATTTTATTGACATCAATACTTATAATTGATTGACTTCTTGCATTTGTTTTCTCTATGTTTTTATTGTCATTATTCTCAATCGAATTCGTAGAATTGTTGTCTAAGTAAACAATGCTTTTTTCTAATTCTATAATTTTTTTCTCAAGTTTTCCGCTTTCCAAATTTCCCAGAACCTATTTTGCCTTTATGACCAAGTATGAGATATAGTTTTCAAATTGTGTTATTTGAGATTTCAATTCATTCATTTTTAATCTAAAGCTTACTAACAGTATTACAATTAATAATGACAAAATTGTTATAAAAAGTAAGTTTTTGTTTCTCAGCTGCTCAACGCGTATTTCTAAACTTTTGTTATCAAGTTTGTATTGTTTATTTTGTTGTGATGTTGGATGAAAATCTCTCAAAATCGCGACATCTGATCTACTTATGATATCGCGGAGTCGTAACGCATACCTTGTGTAAAGAGTCGACATATCGAATTGATTATTTTTTGCATAAGCTTCGGCCACATTTACATAGAACAACTCCAAATCACGAAAGGATGATTCTGACTCCTCGACAATATTTATGTATTTCTCGATAAATTGCACAGCATCGCTGGGATCGTCTAAGAGTTTAAATCTAACCAGTAAATCAGTGGAAATTTTTACAAGTAATCCTTGAGGAAATTCTAGTTCATTGTTAAGTGCTTGATATAAATAAGTATCTGCTTCACTGTTTCTGTTTAAAGCATAAAGAATTTTTCCTTTTAACCTATAGTAATGCGTATGTATGAGTGGACTTGCATGTTCAAGAATAAAAGTTTCGTTTTCAATTAGGTTTGTGTAAGCATCATTAAACTCGCCTAGAAGAAATTGAGCGTCAATACAGCTTATTAAACTCGGAAAGTAAGCGTGCCATAGTTCATTTTCTTTAAAGTAGTCCGTTGTTTCAAAAAGCATTTGATAAGATGTTCGAATTTTACCAAACTCTTTGAGCTTGTTGGCTATATTCTGTTTGGCTATTTTGACGTCTAATTGACTAGTAGATTCAACCCCCAAATGCAACTCTAAAGCTTTTTCAGCATATTCTAATGATGTATGATGAAATCCTAAGCTTGAATACACGGAGGCGATTTCTGAATAGGTTCTAGCTAAAAGTAAATCATTATCTTGATTTTTTGCTTCGGTTTCTGCGAGAAGTAGCTGTTCAATCGCTAGTCTAAATTGACCTTTATTCCGATACGCAATACCTAAATTTAATTTTGGGCGGAGCGAGTTTGGATGGTCGTTATATAATTCTAATGCTTCGATAAAGTATATAATCGATGAATCTATATTCCCTTTTACACCATGATATACTCCGTAATTGTTGTAATGCTGCGCCAGAAGGCTGTCAGGCATATTGGGGTGATTTGCTAAAATATTCTTTAGTGCTTTTAATCCTTCATCAGGATTACTGAACATCAAAGTAAACGCCTCCTTTTGATCACTTTCAATTTTGTTGAGAATGGATTGAGACTGTCCAAATATTGATAGTGGAAAAATTAAGAGTAATAAAATACCAAACGATACTGATCTACCAAACATAGTCGTATTATTCATTGTGTCCGTTTTTTAATTTTGCAAAAAGTGCGCGTTTCTGTCTAACAACTTTGAAAATTCACTAAATCATCTACTTATTATTTTAAAGAAAATCAATCGTTTGAATTATCATAGTTTAGCAAAAATAACTAAATATTTTGAATAACTGTCTGCTGAAACAAAAAATATATTGCAATTTTGCTTCAAAATAACCTTTTATTCTACGTAGCTTTAGAGAATACATACTCTATAAAAAAATCAAAACGATTTGTTTGACATTTCCTTAGCGATGTATGCTTGACTATCAATTGTTATTTTGCTCATTTTCATTAATCAGTTTGCTAAAATATTCATCAATTGAATTATGCTGGTAATCTTTTAATTTTTTGGAAACCCGATATTTCTTCGTCGAGACGCTAGCCGGATTAATTTTTAGGACTTTGGCAATTTCCGCGTTCGAGAAGCCCTGAATAATTAAATCACAGAGTTTTCGTTCACTTTTTGTCAACGGCTCGGTCAAATAATCATGTAATAGTCTATTGGCCGTGATCTTGGGAATAACATCACCTCCAACAGCTTTTCCGGCATTCTGCTGCAAAACGTCTAATTTGGTTTGTAAATTAGAAATAACCTGCTTGAGATACCCTACTTGTTTTTCTAAATTTCCCTTTTGCTGAAGTGCAAGCTGCCAGTTTACCTCTAATTCATTAAACTTCTCACTGGTGTCATGTTTTTTTAAAGCTCTTCTTAAATACAGCACTTTAACACGAGTTACGGCCAAGATGAGAATTAATATTATGGCGGA
Source organism: Schleiferiaceae bacterium (assembly GCA_051859825.1). Lineage (GTDB taxonomy): Bacteria > Bacteroidota > Bacteroidia > Flavobacteriales > Schleiferiaceae > CSBr16-58. The sequence goes on along the minus strand of JBHYFA010000125.1, from coordinate 3,329 downwards.
AACGATCGATACGATATAGAATTTTTCTTGATAACCGGAAATTTCCGTCTGTACATTCGATAAGTCACTCGTAAGTTGTCTGTTTTGTAAAAATATGGGATTGAACTCATTTAAATCTTGATCTTCAACCTGATAAATAATGGATCGAGCATTGATGCTTCGCGCTTTTCGTTGGTACATCAGGGCTAGCTTATTGCGACCTCCTTGAGCATACAGCTCCGATGCTAAAGCATAAAACCACTGCTTATCATGGTATGTGCTTAAGGAAGCTTCAATTTCGGCAATATGATCCTCGATAAATTTAATGGCTGATGATGTTTCCCCAATCGCCATTTTTTTAATTAGAATATCAATGGATATGGGGATGAGTTGGCGCTGCGGATAGATCCTTTCGTTTTGGAATGCACGAAAAAGTAAATCCAAAGCTTCCTCTTTTCGACCGGTTGTAAATAGCACATTACCTTTTAAACGGTATAAACGTGTTTTACTCCTCGTTGATGCATATTGGTCATACTCTTTTTCAATACTTTCGATGCCCGCCAAAATATCCGTAAACTCACCAAGAAGGTACTTGCTCTGATAATACCGTATTTTGCTGTAAGCATAATAGGTCCAGTACTCCCTTTCTCTGCATTCTCGCGAAACTTCCTCTAGTAAGCTTATGGCTTCCGATAATTCACCTAAATCAATATGTAACGAAGCTATCTTTATTTTGGTTATGATAACATCAAGGTTGATAGGGCTTTTTGACGAACGTAATATCTGTTTCGCATTCTCAATGTACTCGAGAGTGGTATGGTGAAAACCTAAAAGACTGTAAATGCACCCTATTTCTGCATTGATTCTGGCCTCCAAAACCAGGGCGCCATAGACTTCACTTTTTTCCTTAGCATCAAATAATGTTTCAAGCGCAACTTGATAGTTACCCGTTTTTCCTAGTGCAGAACCTAGGTGAATGTTGGACTTTAATGAAGCACGATGTCCTCGGTAGGCCTCCACCGATAAAGAAAAGTAGTGCGCCGCAGAATCATAATCATCTTTCAACTCATGATATAAACCATACTTGAAATACTGATGTCCAAGTAAAGTATCCGCAATATCAGGATTCTGCTTAATCACGGTACGAATGAGTGAAATGCCCTTATCAGGATTCCTTAGCAAATAATCAATCGCTTCACTATGTGAGCCGAGATTGTCAACCTGTTGCGTTGAATAATTGCCCTGAGCCCACGAAAATGAACTACTTAAAACGCACAATAAAACCCACAGCACTTGCCGAATTCCACACATTTAATTAACGATTTTTATCACTCTACTTAACAAGTGTAAAAGTAATTATAATACTCTTTTTCACAAATAATTTAATAACTGTCCATCCTTATAGTCCAAGTGGCTGATACAGAAAGTTCGGTTTTATGGACAGCCACGATTTAATGCGCCTCAAGCCATGAATGACCAATACCATAATCCACCACCAAAGGAACCTCCGTTTCAACCGCACTTTCCATCGCTTTCACGACTAGGGTTTTCAAATCCTCCAATTCGTCCTTATGCGCTTCAAAAACCAATTCGTCGTGTACCTGCAATATCATCCGCGATTGCATGCCCTGCATTTCTTGGTAAATTTTAGACATGGCTAATTTGATAATGTCGGAAGCACTTCCCTGAATGGGGGTATTTACCGCATTGCGCTCGGCATGACCGCGAACCACCGGATTGCGTGAATTGATGTCGGGTAAATGTCGCTTCCTGCCCAACTTCGTCGTTACAAAACCCTGCTCTCTTGCCAATGCCACCTGCTTATCCATATACTCCTTGATTCCCGGATAGGTTTTGAAGTACGAATTGATGATGTCCGCGGCTTCACTGCGGGAAAGATTGGTTTGCTGACTCAACCCGAAGGCCGATACCCCGTAAATAATTCCGAAGTTGACCGTTTTCGCGTGACTCCGCTGCTGCTTGCTCACCTCGCTTAATTCCACCCCAAATAAATTCGCTGCCGTGGCCGCGTGAATGTCTTGGCCTTCGGCAAATGCGCGCTTCATCGTAACATCACCGCTCATTTCGGCCATCAAACGGAGTTCAATCTGCGAGTAGTCAGCGGCAAATATCACCGTATCTTCCGAACTGGCAACGAAGGCCTTACGCACCAGTTGTCCTTTTTCCGTACGAATGGGAATGTTCTGCAAATTGGGCTTGGTGCTACTCAACCTACCCGTAACCGTTACCGCCTGATTGAACGAGGTGTGAATGCGACCGGTTTGGGGGTGAACCAACTTTGGCAACGCATCTACATAGGTGGATTTAAGTTTGCTCAACTGACGATACTCCAAAACCAATTGAACAATTTCGTGCTTGGGCGCCAGTTCCGATAAAATGTCTTCGGAGGTGCTGTACTGTCCGGTCTTGGTCTTTTTGGGCTTAGTTACCAATTTTAATTTGTCAAATAAAATGACACCTAACTGCGCCGGACTACCGATGTTGAAGCTCTCGCCGGCAAGTTCCATGACCTTGGCTTCAATCTGTGTAATGTCTTTCTCCAGACTTGTACTCAATTCCGCCAAGGCTTCCGAGTCGATGTGTACGCCGTTGATTTCCATATCGCAAAGCACTTCCACCAAGGGCATATCCACCTCAGTAAATATGGGGAGGAGGTTTTCTTGTTCTAATTTCGTCTTGAGTTTGAGATACAATTGGTAGGTGATATCAGCGTCTTCACCCGCGTATTCGGTAATTTCTTCCAACGATACATTGGCCATACTGCCTTGATTCTTCCCTTTTTTTCCTATCAGTGTTTCGATAGACTTTGGTGTGTAGTTCAACTCGTCTTGCGCTACAATATCCATACTGTGACGGCCATCCGGACGAAGAACGTAGTGCGCAATCATGGTGTCGAAGAGCTTGCCTTTTACTTTCAGTCCGTAGCGACGAAGAACGCCTAAGTCGTACTTCAAATTATGACCGATTTTCTCAATATCTTCATTTTCAAAAAACGGTCGAAGCAATTCCAAGCGCTCGGTTTTTTCCTCCTCACTTCCGGAGAAGGGAACGTAGTAGGCTTTATGCGCTTCGTAGCTAAAGGCAATGCCAACCAGTTCGGCATCCAAGGAAATCAGCGAGGTGGTTTCGGTGTCGAAGCACACGGCGGGATGCTCCTGCAATACTTTACAAAGCACCTTGATGCCCGCTGCTGTATCGATACATTGATAATAGTGCTCGGTTTGTTCTAAATCACCTTTGGGACTTTCGTCGCCTTCATTCAAAGCGCTAAATAGGTCGGGGGCTTGCGCGGAAGTCGAAGGTTGAGCTGTCGAGAAAAGTTGGCTTTG
>JBHYFA010000124.1:0-6418 GCA_051859825.1 Schleiferiaceae bacterium | reverse complement strand
CCAATATGCACACTTGGATTGGTTCCTAACTCTTCGGCAAAATAAACATTATTGTCTATTTCAATAGCTGATGCTGGAGTATTCACATACACCATGTGTTGCGTACCTCCATTACCACGGTTTAAGTGCAATATATTATTTTTAAACTCACAGTTATCTGCGGCTGTAGTTGTATAAAATAAGCGAGTATTTCCCGAACCGGCAGCGTTTGGCACATCAATAGAAACCGTGTTGTGATAAAATTTCACGTGGTTACTATTGCTCATATAAAATGCATAAAGCAGGCCTCCTCCATTCACATCATATATTTGATTATTAGCAATCACCAACGGGTTACCAGCACTCATCGAAGTTGTATTTGTACGAACATCAATGGCGTATATGGTAGAGGTGTTAGAAAGCACATTATCGTGGGTATTGTGAATTCTATTATTCTCAATCCGAGCATTAGCCATACCATTTCTTAAACTCATAGCATAATAAATGGTAGAGTTATCTCGATTTGGACGACTTAAATCATTTCCGAAAACCTCAAAATCTTGCTGAGCTCTTGCGTAGATTCCGTAATATCTTTGGTCAACTATAGTGTTGTTACGAATAACATTACCTACCGCATTGTTATTAGACCCGGCTCCATGAATTGAAATTGCATAGTATCCGCCTTCAAAGAAATTGTTTTCAATGACAGTATTATTGGTGTTATTACCATAGGTGAGCGCAGAGGTTGGACTTCCACTTGCAACAATTCCTGCTGAGAAAGTTCCCGTTATCGTTGTGCTAGCCAAAATGGAGCAATTTCGCACCACATTATTATCAGCTCCGTTAGTTAAGTGCATCACCCAGCCATGAGACGAGCCTGTTGCTTGGATTACTAAACTATCAATAATAACGTGGGATGTCCCATCAAAATTCAGTGTAGTACGATCAGCTGTTCCTGAAGCTTCATAGGTTAAAGTATTACCGTTACCATTAATGGTTATCGTATTTGTAGAAGAAGTACCGGCAATGAAGCCTGCCTCAACACGTTCAATATACGGTCCGGTTCCAGGAACGACATCAACCACCACTGGGCCACTAATACCTCCGCAAATGGTTGCATCAAAAAAGTCTTGAAAGCTTGTAAAATTGGTAGCAGACGGGAGAGCAAAAGAGTTTATTGTATAATTACCATTTAATGCTGCCCCTTGTGTATTCACCACAGCAACACTAGAAACGTCAGAACTCGTACCACATGTCATAATCATACGATAATAGGTGGTATCCGTTGGGCTAACCGTAATAGCAGGAAGAGTGTCATTGGGCATAATTGTCCAATTTGAGCCATCAGGAGAAGACTCCCATTGATAGGAAGCTCCCGTCCCAAAGGAAGCATTAACGGCAGAAATGCTAGCAGAATTGCCCACACAAATGGTTTGATCGGCAGGTGTTGCAGTTCCGGCATTTGCACTCGTACAAGGCCCCGTAACGATTGTCCCGTTGATTGTAGATTGAATTTCAGCAACTGTTAAAGCGCGATTATAAATGCGAAACTCATCTAACAATCCGTCTAAACCAGTAGTGGTGTTGTAGGCTGCAACTTGAAATCCAGTTCCAGTCATACCTGTAAAACCAGTAACCGTTACCGTATTACTCAAAACACCATCAACGTAGGAAGTAAGTGTGCCGGCTACATCATCATACACAAAATGGGTATATTTTGGCGTTAGAGCAGCAGCACCAGTAGCTTCGATATCGGGAAGGCCTCCACCGCGCATAAGCCAATTACCCGCACCAGCAGCGCCTTGAGTAAAACAGCGAAAGCCATTTGCTCCATTATCCCCAAAAATATAAGTCAAGCCGCCCGTTTGGGGAATATTATTCGTCCAAAAACCAATGGTAAAAGACCCCGAAAGATTAGTGTTCCAATTGGTATTGATTGCGTTGGCTGTAGAAGTACCTCCCGTACCTACGAGAGCAGTTCCGCTAAGTCCTACTCCACCAATACTTAAAGTTGTACCCGTAATGGTAGCCGGATTATTCCCTACGGGAGAGGTTGCGTCATTAGAAACGCTTGTTCCGGGCTGATCAAAACGATAATAAAGTAATTCAGGCAATGCTTGCTGTGCAAAAGAAGTAAAGCCAAAAAACAAAAACGTTAAGAAAAGAAATAGTTTAGTAAAATTTTCAGTATGCATATTGTCAAAGTTTGATTTAGTGCAAAACTACTAAATCAAAATTGCTTGCTATAAAAATTAGTTGAGTTTATAAACTTTTTAACATTACGAATACAACCAATTTATATTGAAGTTTTGAGCAAAATGCAACCAGAGGGAAACTATAAAATAAAACAAAATCTTACAAAAAAACCTAATACTCTATACCAGAATAATCTTCAATTGCCTGCATCAATTCTTTCACTTCTTCTTTTGTAAATCTATTATTAATCGATTTTTTGAATTTATCGGTATGTATTTTTACAATAAATTCTAAACTTCCCACGAAGGTGAAAATATCTTCATCTTGCAAGGGGAAAGCCAGACAATCTAAAATTGCGTTCATCAAATTATCATCCCAATCATCTGCCATTCGACGTGCACCCTCACCAAAAAAACCCGCTGCTTGGAAGTGATAAGCTTCACTTCGCTCGGCCTGACACCTTGCTTCAATGTTAAAAAGCAAATCGCTCATTGAAACCGCAGCAAAAAAATCCCTCTCTTCTTCCCAAGAACTGAAAGTAGGAACCTCAATATACTCTCCCTCCTTACTCGTTTTGCCATTTTGCTTCTTACCAGGATTCTCTCCGCAAGATGTGGAAGACAAAAAAACGGTTATGGATACTAATAACGAAAAAAAGCTATTCATGCTAAAAAGATTATGAGTAAGACCGCAGCGTTTTGCTCAGTTAATATTAATACTGTTAATACGACGTGAGCAAAAGTATAAAATAAAAAAGCAAATTCGGGAAAATGCTAAATTGAATCAGGCATTTTGTTCTCAAAATCACAAGATGTATTTCTGTAGATTAACAAAACAAATCGTTTATCTTGTTTTTTACTCGTAACTCACTTAATTATAAACTTCTATTTTTCGCATAAGACTCAAGTTCGATGGCAACAATATGGAGCGCGACGGTGGAAATCGGATTCACTTAAATAATATCGCCATTGAAGGAAGAGCTTTTCTTAGTAATGATGACTTTTCAGGAATTCATCATACCAATACAGACGTCAAAGTGTTTCCAAACCCTACAAATGGTCAATTTCAAATTCTATCAAATCACCCAATCAAAGGGGTAGAAATGTATAATTTGCAAGGTCAACGAATCCAAGATATCGAAGGATATGGACACCAAATTGAAGTAAGATCAAAACAGTCTGCCGGGGTTTATGTGATGAAGATTAAACTGGAGGGTGGTCGTTATATTTCACGACGCATAATCATAAACTAATGTTTTACGCTAAGCTCAGAAGCTTCTACTTAGATATAAAACGCTAACATTAAGCTCCGCAAACTACGTGATCTTAGCCCTTTTAAAAAAAAAATAAAAAAAAAGCCTTATTAATGATTTTAGACTATATATTTGACCCGCATTTTTAACCATTAATTTTCTAATTATGAAAAAAGTTCTTTACTCAGCTGCGATTATTGGCCTTTTTGGTCTTGCTTCATGTAAAAAAGATTACTCTTGCGACTGTGAGGTAACCATTATGGGGCAAACTACAAATGCTTCTACTCCTATTGAAAACTCAACCAAAAGCGATGCTGAAGAAGCATGCGATGAAATAGAAGCTGGTTTGAAATTAGGCGCATCTATGGGTGGTGGTTCTGTATCATGTGAATTGAATTAATCACACTCATACCAGATTGTAAGCTCCTCGTAAATACGAGGAGTTTTTTTTTCAGGCTGGCTGAAGCTTTATTTTGAAACACTTACCACTGCTTCCTCAAAAGCAGGATTTACTTCTTCTTGCCAACCCGAGTAGCGATCATAATAAATGAGATATACCGGATGAGGAAAGCCTTGTTTAAGCCATAACCTAGCTTTTTCAAGTCCCATTACCAGCAGTGCAGTCGCGTAGGCATCAGCATCTATACAAGTTGGTGCAATCACCGTTACGCTCATTAAGGGATCGTTGGTAGCCATACCGCTAAGCGGATCAACGGCGTGTGAATATCGTCTGCCCGTAAGCGTATCCTCAATATACTTTCTGTAACTCCCCGAAGTAGCCAAGGAAGCATTATTGAGTTCGATAATGCGCTGAAAACGGTCATCAGGATTTTCCTCATGAGGCTTTTCAATACCAATCCGCCAAATCTGCCCATCAATATTTGCCCCCTTGGTACGCAGCTCTCCCCCAACCTCCACGAGGTAATGATCAACGCCTTTACTTTCCAGAAATTCAGCGATTACATCCACGGTATAACCTTGAGCAATAGCATTAACGTCTATTTGTATTCCTTCAGGAAGAAAAAAACTATCGGTGGGAGAATAATTTACTTTTGACCAACCAATGTTTTTCATCACCTCAGCAATTGCCGAAGAATCAGGTACACGCTGGTTTTTTCTTTCAAAATTCCACAGCTGCATCAAAGGCAAAATACTGATATCGAAAAAACCTTCGGTTTCTTTATAGACCTCATCAGAACGGTCTAATACATTTCGAAAATGCTCATCTAAAGCAATTAACTCCCCACGATTAAGGGCCGATATTTGACTATCATCGCGGTAAATCGACATGCTTTTGTCAATGACTTCCAAAATGGAATCTATGCTTTCCTGAAACCGCACATCACGAGGAGCGATATAAGATATAGCGTAGGTACTTCCTTGTGCTCTACCGTAATCCGTTCGTTGCACAAGATCGCTCTCTTGCTGGCAGGCAGAAAACAATCCTAAAGCCATAATCACAAACAAAAACCTCATCATACGTTCAGTATTATATGCAACAACTTGAAAAAATCATTACACGTTAAATCGAAAATGCATCACATCCCCATCGCGAACCACATACTCTTTGCCTTCTACCCGAAGCTTTCCTGCATCGCGTGCGGCGGATTCCGATCCGTAAGCCACATAGTCGTCGTAAGCAATAACCTCCGCACGGATAAACCCCTTCTCAAAATCGGAGTGAATCACACCCGCTGCTTGCGGAGCTGTTGAACCGGCCGGAATGGTCCAGGCACGAACTTCTTTTTCACCCGCAGTAAAGTAGGTTTGCAAATTAAGCAATGCATAAGCCGCACGGATTAGCATATTTACCCCCGGTTCTTCCAGTCCCAAATCTTGCAAAAACATTTGACGTTCTTCAAAAGATTCTAGTTCAGAAATATCCGCTTCGGTTGCCGCAGCGAGGATAATAATACCAGCGTTTTCGTTAGCGATAGCTTCGCGAACTTGCTCCACGTATTTATTGCCCGTCTTCGCTGACGCTTCATCTACATTACATACATATAAAACGGGCTTGGTGGTCAGCAGTTGAAATTGTCGCAACCAAACTGCCTCATCGTCGCTTTCAATTTCCACCGAGCGTGCAGAGTGTCCAGCCTCCAAGTGTGTCCGAAGTCGCAGGAGAAAATCCGCTTCTTTTTTGGCCGACTTATCACCTACTCGTGCCGCTTTACTCACCTTTTCGTAGAGCTTTTGTACGCTTTCCAAGTCCTTCAATTGAAGTTCAATATCGATAACCTCTTTATCGCGGACAGGATTTACACTACCGTCAACGTGGGTTACATTTTCGTTGTCGAAGCAGCGCAAAACGTGAAGAATGGCGTTGGTTTCCCTGATGTTTCCCAAAAATTGATTTCCGAGTCCTTCACCCTTACTGGCGCCCTTTACCAATCCGGCGATATCAACAATCTCTACCGTGGCGGGAACTACCCGTTGCGGATTTACCAACTCTTCCAGTTTATAAAGCCTAGGGTCGGGAACATTTACCATACCCACGTTGGGCTCAATGGTACAGAAAGGATAGTTTGCCGACTGTGCTTTGGCACTCGATAAACAGTTAAAAAGCGTTGATTTACCTACATTTGGCAAACCCACTATTCCACACTTCATAATAAAAATAGTTAGTGATTTATTTTGGCTACATTATTTATTGCATGAATGAAACATGCAAAGTATCGTTAATACATTTTTGTGGCGCAAAGATAGGTTATAGCTAAGGCGTGCCGTTGTACTTTCGCCGTGAAAATAAAAAAACACGTTTGTGCGAATTCCAATGTCTTTAAACAAAAAAATCCGAAGCCTAGACTTCGGATTTTGGGTGGTGCCAGTTGGAATCGAACCAACGACACAAGGATTTTCAGTCCTTTGCTCTACCAACTGAGCTATGGCACCGTTCTCAATCGGGCGGCAAAGGTAAATAACTTTTATTGTAAAAAAACAACATGAAGGAAGATTTTTTTGAAAAAAATATTTGCTTGGTTGTAGATGGCG
>JBHYFA010000123.1:0-6720 GCA_051859825.1 Schleiferiaceae bacterium | reverse complement strand
TTCAAGAGCGCTTCGCGGTTGATGGCTCTTCGAGCCCGACGAAAGCTTAGCTGTTACCTGCTGTTATTCTTTATTCTCCAATATTTCTAAGAGTTTTTGATTCAAGTATAATTTCTCTTTTCCCACTTTTTCTGATTTCAAAAAGCCGTTTTCTTCTAACGCTATCAAGTAATTTCCAACTGTCTTTAAGTTTCCAATATTTTCGTTAATCAAGTGTTGGCGTTTGGTATATGGTAAACGAAATAAAATTTCAATTAGGTCTTTTGAATAAACTTTTGGCAACTTCTTTTTGATTTCGTTAGCGGTTTCTTCCATTGCCATTGTGATTTTACTTATTCTTTTTAACCCTTTATTTGAAGTTTCTTCAATCATATCCAACATATACAAGATGTAACCTTCCCATTCATTTTTTTCGGTAACATCTCGTAAGCACCTATAATAATCAATTTTGTTTTTAATGATATATTCACTCAAGTAGATTGCTGGCGTATCCAATAAGCCTGAAAGTTTTAGGTATAATAGTAATAAAATTCTTCCTGTTCTTCCATTACCGTCAGAGAATGGGTGTATCGCTTCAAATTGATAGTGCAGTATTGCCATTTTGATTAGTGGGTCTATTGTTTCATCTTCGTTTATAAACTTTTCTAAATTGGCTAGTTTCTCACGTATAATCTGTTCACCACTTGGCGGGGTGTAAATTACTTTGCCTTGTGTGTTGCTCAATGTAGTTCCCGGTGTACTCCGTATTGAAGCGTTATTTTGTTTTATACACTGAACAATTTTGATGCAAAGATTGGTTGTAATAAATGGTTTTGTTTTCAATTCATCTAAGCCTAACCAAATGGCTTCCTGGTAACTTAAAACTTCTTTTGTAGCAGAGCTCTCAATTTTTCTGTCAGCAACTAATGATTTGTAGAGTTCATCGTTTGTTGTAATAATGTTTTCTACTTCTGAGCTCGCTTTTGCTTCTTGTAAATAAATCGTGTCTAAAAACAGAGTAGGGTTGGGTAAATTTAGTAAAGTCCCGTTAAGTTGAGCCAATGCTCGTCCTGCCGAAATAGTTTTTCGGAGTATCTGTTTAGTTTCTATGTCTGCTTTTGGTGGCAGCAATGGCAGGTCGTTATACGGAACTTTTCGGTCAAATTTTTCCATTATGGTCAGATGTAAGTTTTACTCTTGTTGTTAATACAAGGGTAAAAATACTAAAAATTTACTCTCGTTTTAAAAATGAAGGTAAAAATTACTCTCGTTGAACTTTAAAAGGTAGTTGTCGTTTATGGAATTTCTCGGTTATAATGCCCGGCTTGCAACAAAGGCACTTTGGTTCTGGTGGGCGTGGTATATCCCAGTGCACGCGGTGATCCCACCACAGGCATTGAACATATCATCCCAAAACGGCAAGCTGTGTAAACACACGGCCAAGGCGTCCACGCGCTAAAGCGAAGAAAAACCAATGAAATAAGCGTAAAGAAAATTATTTTCTAAACACACACCAATGAAAATAATTTTCTTTATGCGATTCCATATGACCTTTAAAAAACAACTTAGCGAAGCGCTCTCATTGCTTGTCCCGATTTTCGGGAAGCACATTTAATAATAAACATAAAGCGAATAAATTATTTACATATGAAAACGGAAGAAAATCATGGAAAAAGCAATCGACCAACAAGCGAAAATGATAAGACCTCAAAAAGCCCGGCTAGAAGTTCAAAATTTGTGCGTCTTTATCTTCAAAAGTGGCTCAAATCGAAGCGAAAAACCTATAGTGAAAAACGGCGAAATGTTTACTTTCCCCTTAAGCAGCATTAGGCTTCCCGGCGCCCCGCAAGGCGATAGCCGGCGGGGGAGTAAACAAAACGCCCCGAGAGTTCAGTTAGAACTATCGGGGCTTTTTTAGTGGGGCGTTTCGTCTACTCGGATGAATGTTAGCAGCCGTTATTCTTGTCATTTTAGTTGATTATTTATCTCGCTTGGTAATATTGTTCCTGTCAATCTAGAATTTTCAATGTAATTTTTTCTTGGGTCAAGTCCAAAAACATTGAAAAGTTCATTTTTTATCTCTTTGTTTTTAGGGTTTCGCAAATCCCATTTAGCTAAATAATGTTTAGCGTTGTCAAAATTGAAAACTCCATTGTTCTTAACTGAATTAATTACATCAAGGCTGTCATAATGTGGTGTGAAACCTATTCCATAATAACCATAAGGATTTTGACCTGATTGAATTTCGTCAGTAAAGGTGTATTTATTAAATGTATCTTGTGGAATTTCTTTATGTATTAAGCCCCATTGTAAAAAAACAACTCGTCTTTGGTCAATACTACGCCCATATGAAATTGGGAATTCAAATTCTTCATCTTTAATTTCTCGGTGTCCAATTATTTCATACTCTCCATACAAAAGTAAATTGTCCATCATTACGTCTGCCGGCAATTTTGTTTGCTTGTCAAGAGTGCTTATTCCAACGTCCTTTGATTCTGACTTAAATGCAAATAACTCTACGATAACAGGTGGACCCATTAATAAGTCCAATCCGTGAACGTCATTTATTAATTTCTTTTTTCTGATTTTGTTTACGTCAAGAAGTATTCTTCCGAAGCCATAATTTATCCTGTCAAGTTTGAAGCAGAAATAGTCGCCCGATTTGAATTTTTTATTCTGTCGTTTTAGATTCTTGTATTTCTCAATTTCTATGAAGTGATTCTCTGGCGAACCTTTAATAAAGTCGTTTACTATTTCAAAAATACTTTTGTCTGATTGTTGCTCATTGTCCCAACGGCTTGAATAAAAAGTAGTTTGAGAATTGTAATTTCCAATTGTCAAATGTCCGCAACTTATACTTAGATATACACCTGTCGGTTGTCTTTGTTCCAAAACTGAAGCGGTCAATTTCTTTTCTTTTCCTTTGTCGGTTTTAGGCAAAAGAATGCTTCTGTCTTTTGTAAGTTCGTCATATTGCTTTTCACAATACTCGTTCTCAGTTGAAACGATATGTCTTTTAATAATGTCCTTGTCAAAATACAAGATACTTTGTGGGCGATATGTGTCACCACTAAAAACTACCTTGTCCCAATGATTCAAAATCGGGTCAAGTCCAAAGTATTTTCTTTGCTCGTTTGTCAATTCGTATGTTGTCGTTGTCGTCATATAATGGCTGCCAACTACCAAATAAACGAAACTTTGAAGCCTTTTTGCTTATGACTCACTTATTCAGCCCGTCAAAAATACACGTTATCAGCCATTCCTACAACACTACAATATCTAGCGGACTGGAGATGTTGCGCACTTTGGTTGCGGTAAGGTGGGTGTAGATATTTCTGAGAATCCACTCCCAGCTAAACACAATCAAATCGAAACGAATAACTTACAATGAAAAACAGCGAAATGTTTACTTTACCCCTAAGCAGCATCAGACATCCCGGCGCCCCGCAAGGCAATAGCCGGCGGGGGAGTAAACAAAACGCCCCGAGAGTTCAGTTAGAACTTTTGGGGATTTTTTTTAGTGGGGCGTTTCGTCTACTCGGATGAATGTTAGCAAACGTTTTTCTATCTATAAGTGGTCGTCCAATATGTCTTTCAATTGACTTTGTGAAATGGGCTTAATCAGGTAATTGCTTGTTAAGCCATATTTTTTCGCTTTCTCAAGATCACTTTGATCATTAGAACTGGTCAAAATAAAAATAGAAATGATTTCGTCAACCGGGATTTTTGTAAACTCATCTAAAAACTGCCATCCATCCCAAATAGGCATATTCAAGTCGAGAAAAATAATCTTTGGTAATTTTTCATTGTTAATAATGAGTTTTTGTAAGGTGTCAAAAGCATCCTTACCGTTTTTACAGACCAAAATTTTTTCTACATGACCTGAATTCTCAATGTACTTTTTTGTAATAAATACATGCATTGGGTCATCATCGACAATGCATACCAAATCTATTTTTTTCATGGTTTATTTATTTAATGTTATTTTAAAAGTTGTACCAACGTTTACTTCACTATCTACCGTTATTTTGCCTCCCATGCTTTCCACTTGATTTTTTGTTATAAACAAACCCACTCCTCTAGAATCATCGTGCCTGTGGAATGTTTTATACATGCCAAAAAGCTTATCTCCATGTTTTTTTAAATCAATGCCAAGTCCATTGTCTTCAAAAAATAATGATATGGTTGATGCATCTTCTTCATGATAAATTTTTAACATGGGTTTTCTTTGTTCACTTTTATATTTTATCGCATTCGTGATCAAATTGAGAATGATACTATCAATGTATGGCGGTATGCCTTTTATCTGTAAAGATTGGGGTATTTCATTAAAAATTTTAATTCCCGATTTATTGATTTGACTAGATAAGGTAATGATGTTTTTTTCTACTATATCAGCTATATGAATATTCTGAAACTCTTCACTTACAAGATTCACCTTTACAATTTCTGTTAGTTCTTCAACTGTTTGAGTTAGGTTTTGAACTCCACTTTCTATTAGTGGATAATACTCATTAGACGACAAATCTGGATATTCTAATTTAAATAGCTCTAATATACCCCTAATGCCAATGCTATGTGATCGTAAATTGTGTGATACTATATGAGCAAAGTTCTTTAAGCGGTCATTCTGTTCCTCCGTAATGCTCAATAGTGACCTGATTTCTTTTTCTACTTTTTTAAGTTCAGTAATATCAGTTGCCACTCCCAAATATCCTGTAATTGTATCGCCAACACTAATTTTATTTACCGACAGTAATACAGGGGTTTGGTGTCCATCTTTGGTAATATATGTCCATTCTTTGGTATTCGGATGCCCAACTTTTGCTTCATAAACAAAGGTCTCGAACCCACTTATTTCTTTCCCATATTTTTCTGAGAGCACATCACTTTCTTTTTCGATTTCGTGCGGCAAGTGGATAAGCACGGGTGTTTGTTGACCCACTAATTCTTCTGCCCTATAGCCCAACATTTGCTCTGCTCCTGAATTGAAAAGCGTAATGGTTCCTTGGGTATCTGTTACAATAATGGAAACTTGTTTGCTGGCATCCAAGATTGCCTGCAGTTTTGCTATCGCTTCTTTTAGCTTTCTTTCTGCTTCCTTTTCTTGGCTAATATCCCTTATGAATGACCAAATTAGCTTTTTGCCTTTTGTATCGGTTACAACAACCCCTTGTAGAGAAACGGGATACCTTGAGCCATCTTTACAGATATATTCTTTTTCAAACTTATCAAACTTACCTTTGGTCTCCATTTGCTGAAGCGCAATAGCTTCGAGCTTTTCGTATTTTTTAGGAGTAACATCCAAATAACTTAAAGATAAAAATTCTTCTTTTGAATAGCCTGTAGGCTCCAATAATTTATCATTACAATCGATAAAAGCCCCCGTTTCGTAATCATTCAATGCAATACCTATTGGTGAAAGCTGATACAGTGACTCTAAAATTTGCTGTTGGTATCTGACTTCTTGTTGAGCCTTTCTTTCGGCTGTGATGTCCAGTATAAATCCATCAAGATACAGCACCTCATTCTTCTCATTTTTTATAGCAGCGCCTTTTTCATAAGCCCAGCGAATAGAACCGTCCTTATGCCTAACCCGATATTCTACTGCCCAAGGCATATTGGCAGCTATTCCATTATTAACAGCCTTAGTCACCATTTGCTGATCTTCGGGATGGATTAATGTTCCATAAGAAATCGTGGAGTTGCTGCCCATGAATTCTTCTGCTGTATAGCCTGTAATACTATCTACCTGACTGCTCATGTAGAGCATCGTCCAATTTTTATCATTTTTGCAACGATAAGTGATCCCCGGAATATTTTGCACCAACGATTGGTACTGCTCTCTACTTTGCACAATCATCAGCTCAGCTTTCTTCTGAATACTAATGTCTTGCAATACGCCAAATAGCCTCACGCATTTTCCGTTTTTAAATTCACTATATCCAATAGCTCTTACCCAAATCTCTTTACCCTTTGCGGTGATTATTTTAAGTTCTAAATCGTAGGAAACACCATTGGTGGTAGCATCTTGAATGGCTTTTTCAAGTTGAACCCAACTTTCGGGAGTATAAAAGCTAGCCATCTGCTCATAAGTAGGCGTAAAACCCTGAGGCACTTCATGTATATCGCAAATGGTATCTGACCAAGTGATTTCGCCTGTTAAGTTGTTGAATTCCCAGCCGCCTACTTTAGCTACCTCACCGGTTCGAAGCAGCATGTCTTTGGTTTTTACAAGTTCTTGCTCAGCTTTTTTACGCTCGGATATATCACTCAATACCCCATCTATGCGAATGGGGATGCCTTGTTCATTGTGTATCATTTTACCCTTATTGGACACCCATTTTATTTTTCCATCACGTGATGCAATGCGATAAATTTGCTCGTAATTGCCATTTTCTTGCAATTGTTGATAGATACTTTGAATAATGGGTTTATCATCTTGATAGATAGCTTTTTCCCATAAACTACTGTCGTCCATAAATTCTTCGTACGGAATGCCGTAGAGTTTCACAGCAGAAGGTGTCATAAAGAGCATTTTGTAATCGGGCAGGCTTACTGACCATACTACATCGTCCATTTCACTGAAAATGCTGTCTAGTTTTTGTTTGGTGTCTTTCAGTTCCTGTTCTGCTTTATTACGTTCGGTAATGTCTTTGATATTAGCAAAATAGCTGATTGGGTTTCCGTTTTCATCTAAAAGTGCACTTGCAGATAACAATACAGGAAAACGATTATCAT
>JBHYFA010000122.1:2432-6764 GCA_051859825.1 Schleiferiaceae bacterium | reverse complement strand
CCGGAGTGAAAGGTGTTACACTTGAAGTAGAGGGCGAATACGTTTTCGGGAATTTAAAAGGCGAAAATGGCGTTCACCGTTTGGTGCGCATCTCCCCTTTTGACTCCAACGCCAAGCGCCACACCTCCTTTGTATCGGTGTATGTTTACCCCCTAGTTGACGACTCCATCGAAATTCATGTAAACCCTGCCGATATTGAGTGGGACACCTTTCGCTCGTCTGGAGCTGGCGGACAAAACGTCAACAAGGTTGAAACCGGTGTGCGTTTAAGACATAAACCATCGGGTATAGTTATCGAAAATACCGAAACCCGCTCCCAGCTTCAAAATCGTGAAAAGGCCATTCAACTATTAAAATCACAGTTGTACGAGCGCGTGATTGAAGAACGCAATGCCAAACGCGCTGAAATTGAATCAGGGAAAAAGAAAATCGAATGGGGGTCACAAATTAGAAACTACGTTTTGCATCCCTACAAACTCGTTAAAGACGTTCGAACGGGAATAGAATCAACAAACCCCGACGCCGTACTTGACGGAGAATTAGACTCGTTTTTAAAAGCATATTTAATGATGGAGGGACAAGCCTCCCAAACTGAAGTATAAATGGCAAAGTACCATATCTACCACAATCCTCGCTGTAGTAAAAGTCGAGAAGCCCTTAAAGAACTGGAAGCCATGGAAGTTGAATTCGAAGTAATTCAATACCTCAATGAGCCCATTACTTTTGAGCAAATGACCGATCTTCTTGAAAAGCTTGATATTTCAGCAGAAGAGCTTGTACGTAAAAATGAGTCCGTTTGGAAAGAATCATTTGCAGATAAGGAACTAGACGAAGAAGAGATTATTTTTGCCATGATCGAATTTCCTAAACTTATCCAGCGCCCTATTGTAGTAAAAGGAGAAAAGGCAGTAATTGCCAGACCGAAAGAAGAAATTAAAAAATTGTTATAGGAGCACCTCTACTTATTTGGTTGGTTATGTTTTTTGCTGTACTTTTAAGGCTTGATAAAGCAAGTTAAGCATAATCATTTTTGTTACACATCAATTTTTCGGGAATGCATTTTCCCTTAATATTAATACCACCAATTGTAGTTGGAAAAATTAGTGTTGCGTATGAATACGACAGTGAGTCCGATCGAAAAGCTTAAGGAGTTTTTCGGATTTGATGGTTTTAAAGGAAACCAAGAAGCAGTAATTAACAACCTATTAGAGGGGAACGATGGTTTTGTAATTATGCCTACTGGCGGCGGCAAATCACTTTGCTACCAGCTTCCAGCCCTAATGTTGGAAGGCACAGCCGTTGTAGTATCTCCCCTGATTGCGTTGATGAAGAACCAAGTTGATGCCTTACGCGGATTCTCTACAGAAAACGGTATCGCGCACGTTATGAACTCTTCCTTATCGAAGAGAGACTTACTGCAAGTAAAAGAGGATATTACTAATGGCGTAACCAAGTTGCTATATGTAGCTCCTGAATCGCTTACTAAAGACGAAAACATTGAGTTCTTGGCGCAGCAAAATATTTCCTTTTACGCAATTGATGAGGCGCACTGTATTTCTGAATGGGGGCACGACTTCCGTCCGGAGTATCGCAACCTGAAAAGTATTATTCATCGAATAAGCAAGAAACCTATAATTGCCCTCACGGCCACCGCTACTCCTAAAGTTCAATCGGATATTATCAAGAACTTGGGAATGGATCACGCTAACGTGTTTAAAAGCTCTTTTAATCGCGACAATCTCTACTACGAGGTTCGTCCGAAAATCAATATTGAAAAAGAGATCATCAAGTTTGTGCGCCAACACCTAGGAAAAAGTGGGATTATCTACTGCCTAAGTCGCAAAAAGGTGGAGGAAATTGCCCAAACACTGCAAGTGAACGGCATCAAGGCCCTTCCCTATCACGCGGGACTCGACGCTAGTAGTAGAGCACGACATCAAGATATGTTTTTGATGGAGGAAACGGATGTAATTGTGGCAACCATCGCTTTTGGTATGGGAATAGACAAACCCGATGTAAGGTTTGTTATCCACCACGATATCCCCAAATCACTCGAGAGCTATTACCAAGAAACAGGTAGAGCCGGAAGAGATGGCGGCGAAGGTATTTGTGTGGCTTTCTACGACTACAAGGATATCGAAAAGCTGGAGAAATTCATGCATAATAAGCCTGTTGCCGAACAAGAAATTGGTAAGCAGTTGATTGCCGAAACTGTTGGCTACGTGGAAAATGGTGGATGCCGAAGAAAATATCTATTGCACTACTTTGGAGAAGTGTACGACGATTCTAAATGTACAGACATGTGCGATAATTGTCGCCATCCTAGAGAGAAATTTGATGCCCAGGAAGATGCCCTTTTAGTTGTTCGAGCAATCAAAGAAACGCATAATCAATTTAAAGCGCCTCAGATAGCCAATATTTTAACGGGTAAACTCACCGCCAAGATAAAAGCCTACCGAATCCATGAAAGTGATATTTTTGGTGAAGGCGCGGAAAAAGAAGAAAGGCATTGGATGGCTGTAACTCGTCAGCTTACCGTTAGAGGCTATCTTCATAAAGACATTGAGACCTACGGTATTCTTCGTCTAACCGAACAGGGGGAAGCTTTCTTGAAAAAGCCGGAAGAGTTTTTAATGAGTAAAGACCATAATTACGACGACGCTGATGGCGACGATATTGTGAGTTTACAAAAAGGTGCCGCCGCTTTAGACGACACATTATATAAGATGCTGAAAGAGCTTACCAGAAAAGAGGCGCAGCGCAAAGGAGTTCCACCATACGCCGTTTTTCAAGAGAATAGTCTCAACGAAATGGCAACGCACTACCCTACCTCCCTCGATGAATTGAAAAATATTCCGGGAATTGGTGAAGGTAAAGCAATGAAGTTCGGGAAGCCATTTATTGATTTGATATCAAAGTATGTGGAGGACAACGATATCGAGAAAGATAATGATGTAGTCATTAAATCCGTTGTGAATAAATCCGGGTTGAAAGTGTATATCATTCAAAGTACCGACCGGAAAATCCCTCTTGATGATTTAGCCAAGGCCAAGAATTTGAGCTTATCGGAACTTTTAGACGAAATAGATATAATTGTGAATTCGGGAACGAAGATCAATATTGATTATTATCTGAGAGATGTTTTGGATGAAGATCAGATTGACGATATCTACGAATACTTCATGGAGTCAGAATCATCAAGCATAGATGATGCTATGGAAGAGTTTGACGGTGAGTTTTCGGAAGAAGAGTTAAGGATTTTTTCTATGACAATATAAATTAGCTATAAGTTAATTTTTCGGCTCATATAAACAGCATACTTTTGCAGCGGTTTTTTAACCAACATAAAAATACGTTTTAACTTTTAAATTCAAAATTCCATGGCTGTATTAGTAGGAAAACAAGCTCCTTCTTTCACCGCATCAGCGGTAATCAACGGCGAAGAAATCGTAAATGATTTTTCTTTAGATCAATTCATCGGTAAGAAATACGTTATTTTATTCTTTTATCCTAAAGACTTTACTTTCGTATGTCCGACCGAATTACACGCTTTTCAAGAGCGTATGGCCGACTTCCAAAAGCGTGATGTAGAAATCGTTGCGGTTTCTACCGATACCGAGCAATCTCACTGGGGTTGGTTGCAAATGAGCAAAGACGATGGAGGTATCCAAGGTGTTACTTACCCAATTGTTGCTGATACCAACAAAACCATCTCTACCAATTATGACGTTATCGCTGGTTCATATTTCTACAACGAAAATGATGAACTTCAAGCAGAAGGCGAAATGGTTGCATACCGTGGTTTGTTTTTGATCGACAAAGACGGGAAAGTACGTCACCAACTCGTTAACGATATGCCTTTGGGTAGAAACGTTGACGAAGCACTTCGTATGGTTGATGCTCTTCAGTACTTCGAGAAAAACGGTGAGGTTTGCCCTGCCAACTGGAGCGAAGGGAAAGAAGGTATGAAGGCTTCTCACTCTGGGGTTGCTGAATACCTTAGCAAAAACTAAACAGTATTTAGTTAGATAATATAAGCGGTTGGATTTAACTTCAACCGCTTTTTTATTTACTTTGGTGTGATTAGAAAACTACTCGTGCTTTACAGCATGTTCTTTACATATTCATAAAGCTTGTACTGTGCGCGAACAGGCTCTCCATCTGTTACGCGTTTTATGTTTTGACCATCAGGGGTTATTTCGCGCGCCTTTTGATTATCAGACCACAGTATTTCAAAATGATCAATAATTTGTTTTTGAATATCTGGGCAGTAAATAGGAACCGTAACTTCCACTCGATAATCAATGTTTCTCGCCATTATATCAGCGGAGG
>JBHYFA010000122.1:0-2422 GCA_051859825.1 Schleiferiaceae bacterium | reverse complement strand
ATATATAAACTCTCTTTTCCATTATTGTGAAAGCCGTAAATTCTAGAATGCTCCAAAAATCGATCTACCACGCTGATGCACTCGATATTCTCGCTAAGGCCTTTCACGCCGGGAATCAGGGAACAAATTCCTCTAACTACTACTCTAACTTTTACCCCTGCTTTAGAAGCATCGTACAGCCTTTGAATAATGCCTGTATCGCACAAGCTATTAACTTTCATTCTGATTTCCGCTTTTTTTCCTGCCTTGGCAAAACCAATTTCTCGATCAATTGCAGCTAATATTCCAGAACGAAAATTAAAAGGAGACAACATTAAATGTTTGTTTTTAAACACCTTGTAATTTGCCTCAAAAAATGTGAAAAGTCGTTGAATTTCCCTAGTGATTCTACGCTCACTTGTAAATAGGTGATAATCGGTATAAATTCGGGCGGTTTTTTCGTTGAAATTACCCGTGCCAATAGAAGCATAATTCACCAATTTCCCCTCTTCCCTCCTACGGATAAGAATAATTTTTGAATGAACTTTCAAGCCACTAACGCCAAAAATTACATTTACCCCTTCTTGCTTGAGCTTTTCTGTCCAACGAATATTATTCTCTTCATCAAACCTCGCCTGAAGCTCAATTACTACCGTTACCCTTTTGCCATTTTTGGCAGCATTAATCAAGGCAGACACAACACGAGAGTCTCGAGCTACTCGATAAAGCGTAACTTTCACTTCCTCAACTCTTTCGTCGAGTGCAGCTTCTCTAAGCAGACGAATAATATTTGAGAAAGTATGATATGGAAGAAAAATCAAGACGTCTTTTTGAGCAATAACATCTAATAGTGAAACCTCCAAATTCAAATCAGGATGAGAAACAGGAGGCATTTCTTCATAGGTTAATTCCGGATGTCCAGCAGCGGGGAAATTAATCAAGTCCTTTTTGTTATGATACCTCCCTCCGGCAATAATGGAGTCGAAATTATCCAAATCCAACCTCCGTAAAAGCATTCCGATTACATCATCCGGAATACTACTATCATACACAAAACGCACTGGATCACCTGTTTGCCTACTTTGTAAACTCTCCTCCATTTTTTCCAAAAAACTCTTGGAAACATCACTTTCTATATCAAGTTCGGCGTCGCGCGTAAACTTTATGGTATGCGCCGAAACGCTGTCAAAACGGTGGGTGAAGAAAATATAGCGTAAGTTGTGTCTGATAAGATCATCAAGGTACATAACCGTTCGTCTTCCTCGTGAAGGAATCTCTATAAAGCGACCTACCAAATCTGATGGAATCTCAATGAGTGCTAACTTTGGTTCTGAGCCATCTCTGCGTTTGAGTTTTATGAATAGGTAAATCGATTTGTCACGAAGGTGTGGAAAAGGCCGATCGTCAGACAACAAAAGCGTAAATACCGATGGACTTACTTTTTCAATAAAATACCGACGAACAAACTCTCGTTGCATTTGAGTAAGTTGTTTTTCATCGATAATACGAATTCCATTTTCATCAAGCTCTTGAACCAAAGCATTGTAGATACGTTCAGCTAAATCTTGTTGTGAACGTACGATATCGGTTAAGCGATTGAGCAATTCCTTTGGTTTTACGCCTCCAAGCTCTCTACCACCGGCTTGACCTAGCTGACTCATTCGCTTGATGGTGGCGTATCTCACTTTAAAAAATTCGTCGAGATTATTGGAAAAAATTCCCAAAAACCGCATTCTTTCAATCAAAGGAACACTAGGATCGTTCGCTTCTTGCAGTACACGCCCATTAAAATGCAACCAAGAAATGTCTCTCGGCACATAAACGTCTGAGGTTAAAAAAACCTTTTTCTTCTTTCCCGAAAAATGCTTCATTGTTACCTAAATCTATTTTCGCTTTTTTGGATAATCGAAAAACAATAATTTTCCTGGTGGAGAAACATCTTTCCAAGAATCGCAGGCAAATCTAAGACAAGCAACACCAGTTGTAGGCACATGACTCACCTTTACATCTGCAAAATAATTTATAAAAGACGTAATAGTAGGATTATGACCAAAGATTGCTGCACGATCAAATTCATCCGAAATATTTTTTACAACTTCCACGTAGTCCTCAACCCATGTGTCGTACAAATTGGGGGATACCTGAATATTAGAAAAATCTATGTGGAAGGTTCGAGCGAGTATCATTGCAGTGTGCAAGGCTCGAGTAGCAGGACTACTAATCAATACATCCGGAATAAAGTCTTGGCTCATCATCCAATCAGCCGTATTGTAAGCGTCATTTACACCACGACCTTTTAGAGGTCTATCGATATCTTGAAGATTGGGGTTATCCCAACTTGATTTTGCGTGCCGCACTATATAAAGTTCTTTCATTTTTGGATAAGTATAGTTTAATTAACATGGGCTAGGTAATTGTATTTTCATTATTTGCTAAAAACAAT
>JBHYFA010000121.1:0-6768 GCA_051859825.1 Schleiferiaceae bacterium | reverse complement strand
TTACCAAACAATACCTCCCTCCTCTCCATGCGTCCATTTCGCAGTCCGCACCACTCCATTAGTGACGTCGCACTCGTAGGGGGCGGAAGTTTTCCCCAACCGGGCGAAATATCCTTGGCACACAACGGTATTCTGTTTTTAGATGAACTACCGGAATTCAAACGCACCGTTTTGGAAGTCATGCGGCAACCCATGGAAGAACGGGTGGTGAGCATTTCTCGCGCCCGACTTGCCGTCGATTACCCCGCAGGATTTATGCTCGTAGCCTCCATGAACCCTTGTCCGTGCGGGTACTACAATCACCCCGCGAAAGATTGCGTGTGTAATTCGGGGGTGGTGCAGAAGTATCTCAACAAAATCTCCGGCCCTTTACTCGATCGCATCGACTTGCACGTGGAAGTTGTGCCCGTGAGTTTCGACGAAATGGCCGATAAACAAAGAGGTGAAGGCAGTAAAGAAATCCGGCAGAGAGTAATCAAAGCCCGCGATGTGCAAATTCAACGATTCGCCCAAATTACCAGCATCCACTGCAATGCACAAATGGACTCCCGAATGATTCGCAAGCACTGCGCCTTGAGTTCGGCCGGACTCGCACTTTTGAAAACAGCTATGGAAAAACTGAGCCTATCCGCCAGAGCCTACGACCGCATTCTCAAAGTAGCGCGTACCATTGCCGACTTAGACGGCAGCGAAAGCATCGAAGCCCTGCACCTCGGAGAAGCCATTCATTATCGAAGTTTGGATAGGGAAAATTGGTCGGGGATGTTTTAGTTCTTGTTTTGTACTTTTGAGGAATACAATAATCAAAGCAACATTTCATTTTGGCCTCCAACTTTTTTCAGCAAAACACCTCTATTTTTTCCTATATGTCGGCCTTGGCACAAAAACACCAAGCCATCAATCTTTCTCAGGGTTTTCCCGATTTCCCGGTAGATTCCCACCTCATTGAGTTGGTCGCAAAGGCCATGCGTGAGGGGCACAACCAGTACGCTCCCATGCCCGGCTTAGCTGATTTGCGTGAACAGATCTCCATTCATCACCAAAGGAGTTATGGCATGCGCTTTAATCCGGAGACGGAAATCACGGTTACTCCCGGGGCTACCCAAGCATTACAATCGGTTTTTGCCTCCATCTTGCAACCCGGAGATGAGGTTGTTCTCTTTGCTCCCGCCTACGATAGTTACGCCCCCATGATTGAACGCATGGGAGCCAAAGTGGTGTGGGTACAGCTTTCCGAAAAGGACTTTTCCGTTCCCCACCAAGCCTTTTCTGATGCGATAAATGAAAAAACCAAACTGGTGGTTATCAACAATCCGCACAATCCCAGCGGCATGCTCTGGCAAAAAGAAGATTTAGACCTACTGGAACGTTTAGCCGCAAAATGGAATTTCTACGTCTTGGCCGACGAAGTGTATGAAAAAATCTGCTTCCTTCCCGATGGATATCAATCCTTATCCAAGCTCAGCAGTCTGCGCTCAAAACTCTTTTTGGTGTATTCATTCGGAAAAACCTTCCACGCTACGGGCTGGAAAATGGGCTACGTGATGGCGCAAGATGATCTGATGCAGAAATTGCGCAGCTTTTTTCAATACGCCGTTTTTTCGGTAAACACCCCCATGCAAAAAGGACTAGCCGATTACCTAAAAATCACTGATACGGATAACGTAGCTCCCATGTATTTGCAAAAACAAAAGTTGTTTGAAGAAGCCATGCGCAATAGTGCTTTCAAGCCGCTTCCCACCTACGGATCCTACTTTCAGCTTTTCGACTACACAGAACTAAACGCCGAAATGGATGATGTGGAAATGGCGGAATGGCTTACCGAAAAAGCCGGAGTTGCCAGCATCCCCATCAGCGTTTTTTATCCCAATCGACCAAAAGGCATGCGGTTTTTGAGATTCTGCTTTGCGAAGAAGGATGAGAGTTTATTGATGGCCGCAGAAAGATTGACGAATGTCTGTATGTAAAGAATCGTGGGATTTGAGGAGGCGGGGGAGCAAGGAGGCAGGGGAGCAGGGAGGCAGGATGAAAAAAAGTAGGGGTAATTAAAATGCGGTATTGAACTTTGCGCGGTGAAAATTGAAACTAGAAATGACCGGAAATAAAGAAGAAATCTACCTGCCCCTTGAAGGAGTTGATAGCGAACATTGCGCGGTAATTGTGGACAAGGGAATTGCTCAACTTCAGGGAATATCGGCTCACAGGGTAGAACTCAATAATAAAAGAGTAGTAATTCAAAGCACGAATCAGGAGGCCATTTCCGAAGTGGTCAAAACCATTCGGGATTTGGGCTATGATGTGACCACGGTAAAAAAATCCTTCCCCGTATTAGAGATGACTTGTGCTTCTTGTGCGACAAGCGTAGAAAGCATGCTGAAATCCCAACAAGGCGTGATTGATGCGAGTGTGAATTACGCGAACGAAAAAACTTCCATCGAGTTTATTCCGGGCGTGGTGCAAGCCGAAAATTTGCGCAGCGCCATTCAAAGCATAGGTTACGACATCTTACTAGACGAGGTTGATTCCGATGATGAAAGCTTGGAAAAAATTCAGAAAGAAAAATTCTCCACACTCAAAAAGAAGACCTATTGGGCTTTAGCGCTCGCATCTCCTGTAGTCGTCATAGGAATGTTCTTCATGAATATGCCTTACGCCAACGAAATCATGTGGGTTCTCAGCACGCCCGTTATTCTTTGGTTGGGTAGAGACTTTTACATCAACGCCTGGAAACTCGCCAAGCATCGTTCAGCCAATATGGACACGTTGGTAGCATTAAGTACCGGGGTGGCCTACGTATTCAGTGTTTTCAATACGTTGTTTCCCCAGTTTTGGCACGAAAGAGGTTTGCAAGCACACGTATATTTTGAGGCTGCTGCGGTGATTATTGCCTTTATCTTATTGGGAAAACTTCTGGAAGAAAGAGCCAAAGGGAATACTTCTTCTGCCATAAAAAACCTGATGGGCTTACAACCTAAATCCGTCACAATCATTGACGGTGAAGGTAATCAAACACAAATCCCAATTGAACAAGTAGCCATTGGAAATACACTATTGGTAAAGCCTGGAGAAAAAATTGCCGTGGACGGAACAGTGATAAATGGCAATTCTTATGTGGATGAAAGTATGTTGAGCGGTGAACCCGTTGCGGTGTTAAAAAACGAAAACGACAAGGTCTTTGCCGGAACAATAAATCAAAAAGGGAGCTTTCAATTCAGAGCAGATAAAGTAGGCAGTGAAACCATGCTTGCCCAAATCATCAAAATGGTGCAAGATGCGCAGGGCAGTAAGGCTCCAGTTCAGAAACTGGTGGACAAAATTGCCGGGGTATTTGTACCCATTGTTATCCTCATTGCGCTTGCTGCATTTGTAGTATGGAATGTGCTTGGCGGAGAAAACGCCTTTACTCAGGGGTTATTGGCCTTGATAACCGTTTTGGTAATTGCTTGTCCGTGCGCCTTAGGTCTGGCAACTCCTACCGCCATTATGGTGGGAGTTGGCAAAGGAGCGGAAAGCGGTATATTAATCAAGGACGCCGAAAGTTTGGAATTAGCCAAGAAAGTCAATGCCGTAATTCTCGATAAAACGGGAACCATCACGGAAGGCCGCCCCGTAGTAACGAATGATTTTTGGCACGAAGAAAATCCTGAGCTAAAAGAAATTCTGTACAGTATTGAGAAGCAATCCGAACACCCATTGGCAGAAGCTGTGGTTTCGCATTTGAATAAACAGAGTGCGATGGGCGTATCCCATTTTGAAAGCATTACTGGCAAAGGAGCAAAAGCAGAGGCCAATGGCGAAGTCTATTTTATTGGTAACCGAAGGCTCATTGAGGAAAACGATATTTCCATTGATGATTCAATTGTTGAGAAAGCGAATACGTGGGGTGCGGAAGCCAAAACAGTTATTTGGTTTGCCACTGCACAAAGGGTGATAGCCGTATTAGCCATTGCCGACCAGGTAAAGTCCACTTCCCAAAAGGCCATTCAAGAACTGCAGCAATCAGGCATTGAAGTACACATGCTTACGGGCGATAATCAGACTACCGCCAAAGCAGTTTCCGCAAAAGTTGGGATTAAGCACTTCAAAGCCGAAGTATTACCCGAGCAAAAAGCCGATTATGTAAGGGAGTTGCAAGCCAAAGGCCAAGTGGTGGCTATGGTTGGCGACGGCATCAACGACAGTACAGCTTTGGCACAAGCAGACGTAAGCATAGCAATGGGCAAGGGCAGCGATATTGCCATGGATGTAGCCAAAATGACCATCATTTCCTCAGATTTAGTAAAAATACCCGAAGCCATTCGCTTATCTAAATCCACCGTACGCACCATCAAGCAAAATCTCTTTTGGGCATTCATTTACAACCTGATAGGAATACCCATTGCGGCGGGCATATTGTACCCCATTAATGGATTTTTATTGAACCCGATGTTGGCCGGCGCGGCTATGGCACTGAGTAGTGTAAGTGTAGTGAGTAATAGTTTGCGATTGAAGTACAAATAACCCTCTATCATATTCTAAAACGCCTCCGTAACCATCAGGTAATACGCCACACTATTCCTCCCCCAGCCTACATCAAATCGAACGTTGAGTCGTTCGGCCGGGTCAACCAAAAACCGCAGTCCGCAACCCACACTGTACTTCAGGTGACTCCATGACAGGTCGGAAAGCTGACTAAACACATCGCCGGCGCCGAGAAAGCCCACACCACCAAATCGTTTATAAATCGGGAAGCGGTACTCAGCTTGCCCTCCGAGAAAATGGTGGTCGCGAAAACGATTACGAGGATAGCCGCGTAGTAGATCATCATTTCCGGCCATGGCCATATCGAGAAAAGGAACATCGCCAAACTGAAAAATCCCCCGATACTGAAAAGCTAGGATTTGCTTTGGTTTGAATTGCCAGTACCATTGTCCAAGAGACTGAATACTTAAAAAGTCGAAAGTTGAACCCAATCTGCGCAAGTATCGATAGGTGGAAACCTCCAAAAGTCGGCCTTGATAGGCGTTGATCACATTATCACGCGAATCGTTGGTAATGACAGCTCCAAAAGCCACGCCCCGCACATCCTCTGCGCCCAGCACACTTCCCGATTGTAAAATCCCATCTTCTTTCAACTGAAAATTAAACTCTCGGGTGGTATGAAGGTCTAAGCCTGCGAACCAATTCTTAGCTATTTTTTTCAAAAACAACGACTTAAAACTATACAAATCATAACTATAACGCTCCATATCACTTTCAGGTGTAGCATTGCCAATACCGTAAAAGCGATCGGGGAAATTGCGAAAGCGAAATTCACCTTTAAACAGGTAATTTTCGTTACGGGTAAAAATATTCCAAGTTGACCAAAAGTCAAATTGCTCATTTTGGGTATAATCAGCGAGGGTTTGAATATAAGAAAGTCTCGTTGTTTGTTCGTCCGCATTTCGAGCCTCTAAAGTAAAATAATAAACCACGGAAGCGCCGGCAGCCCAACGCGTATCGGGGGTGTAATAAAGTAAAGGCACAACCGCAAGTCCTTGAGCGCGGTGTGCAACAGTGTCGTCCAACGACCTAAAGCCCAATGCCTTTAAAACAGGATTTTGCGCTGAGATGGCAAACGAACCGAGGCAAAGAGCCAGAATGAAAAAAGAAAAAACACTACTTTGTTGAATAAATTTCACCTAGTATATCTATTATAAAAACTTACCCCCCAAGTGGCTGGTCTAGAAAGTTCGAGAACAAGCCTTGCAAAATCTGAAAATCATGCGTCCCGACAAGTCTTTGTCGAGCTGAGCTTTTTTTCAACCGAGCATAACGAAGCTATCGGACTTTATAGACAGACATTAGTTTGTCCATTCTGCCTGAAAAGACATATTAAACTCCTCCCAACTCTCCTTCAAATACGCTCCCGAGCCGAAGTATTTCAAAATAGGTTCAATTTTATCTGGGGTAAGATAGCCCTGAATCGGCTGGGTAAGCAGTTTCAAATCGGGGCTAAGGTAGGCGGTGGTGGGGTATGCCAAGCGGCCATTTACCGAAAAGCTTCCTGCAAATGGGTGGGTAGCATTTCTACCTTTGCGATTGGGGTCGTATTGCTCATTAACGATACGCTGTCCGCCAAATACCACTACCTCATCACCCTCGGCATTAAACTTCACCGCGTGGAAGTGCTTATTGATGTAGGCGGCGACTTTAGGATTATTGAAGGTGTTGGCATCCATCATTTTGCAGGGTCCACACCAGGTGGTGTACATATCCACAATTACCGGACGAGGATCTTTCTTTTGGGCAGCTTCCAATTCAGAGAAAGAAATCCACTGTACTTGAGCGGAGGATTGGAGGGAAACAACAAAAAACATGAGTAAAGACAAAAAACGCATAGTAGAAAAGTATTTGGTTCGCAAAAGTAAACTACAAAGCTAATCGCATTCCAAAAAACGATGACCTACGCGCTCTAAATCATTTGGAGAGAATTCAAACCCCAGCTTTTTAGGTTTAATGAGGTATAAACATAAGTCAAGTGAAGCGCAATACAAGAACGTTCTATCAGATCAACGCCCTTCCAATAATCAACAATATAAATTAGTAATGCCCTAAAGCAGAAATAATAACCACTAAATTATCCGGCTCTTCGATAATTTGGTAAACAATACGGTCTTTTTTATTTATACGCCTGCTCCAATAGCCAGAAAGATTATGCTTTAACTGTTCGGGACTTCCTTCACCATAAGTTGGATGCGTTTTCAGCTCTTCCAATATAGCATTCAGTTTATTAATGTCACTCTTTCT
>JBHYFA010000120.1:0-6773 GCA_051859825.1 Schleiferiaceae bacterium | reverse complement strand
GCTGTCGAAGATGGGATTGAGAGTGGCGATGACGCCGAGGGAGGAGGCGTTGAGGATGTCGAAATTGGAAAAGTAGTTGCCCTTGAAGCCAATCATAAATTCGGCGGAAACGATTACCGGTGCGAGGGCAGGGGTGAGGTTGTTGTTTTGGGATTCGCCGCCTTCGCGGTAACTGAAGGTGGCGTTCCAACCGTAGGCCACGCGCAAGCCGCCTTGGAGGTAAAGGTTTTCGCTGTGCTGACTGTCTTTGTAATGCCAGCGCACTTGAAGGGGTAAGCTGATGTTGCGGTTGTAAAGTTGGGTGTATTTCACCCCACCAGGTGCTTGAATGACGTTGAGTGTGTTGTTGTCTTCGTCTACCAGTCCATCGAAACTGTACGTGATTTGCTCGATTTCTACTCCAGACAGTAAGGCGTATTTCGTGCTGATCTTGCGCTCAATCCACACTCCCGCTTGTACGTTGGAGTTGCCTGCTTGGTAGATGTCTTGTGGAATGCCTCTGGTCGTGGAAAATCCTCCGCCTATACTGATGTAATAATCCCAGGATTTAGCACTGTCGTTGAGGGCTTGCGCGGCAATCAGTCCTGGTAATATACAGAGGGTCATAAATATGCGTCTCATGTCGGTTGTTTTTTATTTGCCGACAAAAGTCTCTATCGCCGTAAGACTGCGAATTGACCTAGGTTAATTTCCGCGTTGGGCGATTTTTCTGCGTAGTCTGCTCAGCGATTCAGGTTTGATGTTGAGGTAGGAGGCCAGGTATTTCAACGGCACCTGCTGAATGTATTCGGGGTGGTTTTTCATCAACGACAAATACCGCGTTTCGGCATCGTCCATCAGTAGCGATAACTCGCGCTCTTGTCGCCAAGACTGGTAAGCCTGAGCCGCCTGTTCGCTGATCAGATTGACCTCTGGTCTCTCTTCATGCAGTTTGCGTAAGTCGTCGAAATGTATGGATGCCAGTAAGGTGTCTTCGAGGGCTTCAATGTAAAATTTGGACGGTTGCTGACTAACGAAGGCATCGAAAGCAAAACTGTATTCAAACTGAAAGGAAAAGTCGAAACTCTTATCTTCCCCCTTGGCGTTGAGTAGGTAATGTCGGGTGAGACCGTACAGAACGATGGATAAAAATGGTTCACGCTGGCCGGCACTTAGGATGACCTCGCCTTTTTTGAAATGGCGGAACCGCATTTGTTTGGTGAACCCACGCCATTGCTCATCGGTAAATCGGGTAAACTCCACCAAGTGCGGTCGAGATGCGTCGAGGAGCGCTTCGGGGTTTAATTTATAGGGATTACTGCTTAACATGCAAGCAAAGATATATATGAGAGTGTATTGCGTTTTTCTATGAATACTACGGTTTTCACCAAAAGTCATAACTTACGGTGATTTAATTCACCATAGGTTATAACTTTTGGTGATTTTATTCACTGTAGGTTATGTTTTTTGAGCGCATTCATTAGCACCTTGGGCTTTTCGTGGTGAAAAAATAAACTGTCGTGAAGTATCTGGTTTAACTGTTTCCGCATTATGACAGTAGCTCCCCCACCGCCGCATCAACCTCCTCAAAACGAAACCTAAACCCCTCATCCAGCAAACGCTTCGGCACTACATTCCGACTCTTCAGCACCAATTCGCTTTCGGTACGCAGGAAAAAGGTGCCGATTTCTAGGAGGAACGTGGGAGCGTTGAGTCCGAAAGGGATATTCAGTGCCCGACGAATGGCCGCCATAAAGTGGGCATTGCGGACGGGAATGGGTGCCGTGATGTTGACCACACCTTCCAGTTGCTTCTCGAGGATGAAGTGGATGGCGCGGGCGAAGTCGAGATGGTGGATCCAACTGACAAACTGTTTGCCTGAGCCTTGCTTACCGCCTAAGCCAGCAGCGGCAATGCGCTTTAAAGGTGTAAAGGCTCCGCCGGTTTTTCCCAAAACAATGGAAGTTCGAATGGCGGTTTTGCGGGTACGCGGCGTCTCGGTTTCAAAAAACGCTACCTCCCAGCGCTTGGCCACGTCCATAGAGAAGTCGTGACCAATTTCGCCGGTAATTTCGTCCATTTGTCTATCGTAGGAATCCCGGTAGATGGTGGCCGTGGAAGAGTTGATAAAGTGTAGGGGTGGGTTTTTGCACTCCAATACCGCCTGGTTCAGCACTCGGGTACTATCTATCCGCGATGCCAATATCTCGGCTTTGTTTTTCGGGGTGTATCGGCAATCCACCGACTTCCCGGTGAGATTGATCAACGCTTCCGCGTTTTCTAATTCCGTCGTCCATTCTCCTAGCGTCTCCGCATCCCAATGCACGAAGCGTACATTTTCAAACGTACGACTGGCACCTCTGGTAAAGACCACGATATTTTCAAATCGAGGTTTGAAATATTTTACAAGGACATGCCCCAGAAAACCACTTCCTCCGGCAATGATTAAAGTTCCTTTTTCCATAACATCAGATAAACTTTAAAATCAAACTACTTTTTTTATCAACCCCAACTCATAACTCAACACTCATAACTCAACACCCATAACTCAACACCCATAACCCATAACTCCAAACCATCACCTCTCTTCTCCCTCCAAATCATAAACAATCTTCGTAAAGTAAATCGCCAATGCCAAAGGAACTGTCACAGCTAAACCGAAGTAGATTTGTTCAAAGACCGCATTCTTGGTAAAGGGCAAACTGCCAAAGAAGGTTTGAGCATAAAGCATCATGAAATAGATGGCCACAAAACTGATGTAGCGGTAAATCTGCGGATTGCCATTGGTTTTGAGCGCCAATATTATACTCAAAATAATCTGGATGGCCCCCGTTAGTATGGTTGACAACATGGCAAAGGCAATTGCGCCCGTATAGAAAAAAGATCCAAATACTAGGATGAATACGGGCAAACAAATGGCGAATAAATTGATTCTTGCGATGGTTTTCATGATTATGTATTTTATTGAAGTTTCAGAAATTATTGAAAGTTTTAATTAAAAAAAATCACTTGATGAATTTGGCAAAAAGCTGGGTAAGCCAATTGTCTTTGTACTCGGTGATTTTATCGATGATGTTATCGGCCTTGCCTACAAACTTGTACAACTTGGTGGTTTGTTTGACAAAGTGTTTTTCTTCTTTATTCTTCGGATTTTTAAGAGCGGAGACTTCTTTGAGCACTTTTAATGCGGGTTTGATTTCGCGCTTGCTACGTTCTTGGGAGATTTTAATGGCCAACTCATTAAGATCTTTCTCGGCGACGAAATATTCCTTTCGTTCACCCGATTTGTACGTCTTAAACACGATACCCCAATCCATCAATGCCCGCAGATTCATCGAGGCATTTCCGCGAGAAATGTTCAACTCCTCCATGACCTCCTCCATGGAAAGCGCCTCATCCGTAACCATCAGCAGCGCGTGTATCTGCGCCATGGTTTTGTTGATGCCCCACTGTCCGCCCAGCGCACCCCAGGATTCAATAAATTTAGATTTGGCTTCTTTGTAATCCATGAGGCAAATGTACAACAGATTTCTGAACTTTCAATAATATTTGAAAGTTTTTTTACCAAACCTCACTTCCCTTACCTCCTCACTTCCCTCACTTCCAATCCTCCCTCACCTCTTCACCACCTTCATCCTCTTCACCAGTCCTTTCTCATCAACAAACGAAACTATATACATCCCGGCGGGTAACTCAGAAATATCAACGGAAAGTTCTAATCCTGAACCAATGGAGCCACTGTGATATCCAACCCCTCGAAGATCGAAGACAGTAAAGTTTAATAACGAGGGGGATGCGTTTTGAATAGTAACAATTCCATCAGTTGGATTGGGCGACAGCTTAATATCCGCCTCTTTCAGCTGATAATCTGAAGTACTCACAAAATCGGGGCAATTGCTGGCTGTGAGAGAAAAAACCAGCGTATCGGAAAATTCAAGACCACAAATATTTATCATTGGGCTCTGCGGGTCATTAGCAAAAATGATAAAATGTTGGCCGTTAAAGTTCAACGGCTGACTTAACTCCAAGGTGATAACGTCACTCAATGCAGAATTATTAAAGTGAACGGCCTGCGTTGCGATGGCTTGTGTGTCGGGGCCAACAACAAATATATTATCGGAATTAACACTACTATTAAGTATGGCTCTACTTAGATGCAAATCAATTAATGTATCTCTGCAATCAAACGGCACATCGAGCATGCTAAAAAAATAGCCTGTTGGCGACAAAGAACTAGCCGTAGAATCGGAAGGTTGAAAACCAAGGAAAAACACTCGATTATCGGTAGTAATAGGCTTATGAATGTATGCGCCGATTTGCGGCACTGGGGAGCTACTTTCGTTTAAAAAAGAAAAACCAATTTGATTACCTGGACACACTTCAAAGGTAACAAGGACTTCACGACTCACTCTTCCAACAATTTGAAATGAGGAATCCACTGGATCCATTCTATACTCTAAAATAGCAATTGCTAACATAAAGGGCCCGTCTGATAATCCAGCAAAAAAGCTAATATTCCCGTTAGTTTCATCAATTGTAATATTTACACCGCCATGAGAATCAAAGGGTCTTTCAGAACTATAATTAGACGAATATACACTGTTCGACAAACTTGAATTTTGAATACAACTCCCTAAAGATGAAGAAGTGCTCCTACTGTTAACAATACTGAATACCAAAGAATCTCCATCAACTTCTGCAACATTTTGAATCATATTTACAGATTGACCATAACAATAGCCTATTTGCGGATCGGATGTGAACTGCGGAGAATTATTATTTCCCAAAGTGTTGTTTAAGTAAGCCAAAAAATGAGGATGATTTCCACTCGTTCCCCACGATTGAATATTTCTAACATTATTAGCAATAACACGACTAATAGGTGGAGTTGATCTAAATCTAAAGTCATGACAAATTCCGGGTAAGGTAACAACAGTGCGATACAGCATTTTTGAAGTAGTCACAGTATTTGGCCCAGGAAAAACACAATCGTTTCCATCAATAAATTGACCTGGAGGAGTGAAACCTGCATGAGCCGGCATTGTGAATGTAATGTCTGGAAAACACGAACTTGTAACGCATAAAGGAACACTTACAGGCGGCATAAAAGTTGACCACCTACTGGTTCTGTATATGACTAAAGTTACTTCGTATTGATGATTAACATTTGTAGAATCACCTATGTAGCGGTAAGTCATCTCACCCCCAGTTAGAGTAGATGCTTGCAGCACACCTGAAAAAAAGAGAAGGCTAAAAACAGCAAATTGAGTAATTGTTTTCATGTGTAAATGATTATTTTTTATTGTCATCCCGACATACATATCGGGACAAGTTATGGAATGTCGGGGTCAATTTTCATCGGAGCTTGTGAAGGCTACTACATGGACATTTCACAGCAAAAATGATTAGCAGTGTAAGTGAAATTAATTTTGTGTAAAGTTACAAAAAAATCTTTATATCTTTACGGCACTAAAAAACACTTCACCATGAAAAAATCACTACTTATTTTGTTACTACTCCCCGCCTTCATGCAAGCACAAAATCTTGCCTTAAGCGCTACAGCCACTGCATCAGCAAGTTCTGGAGGAAATTACGGTCCGGCCAACTGGAACGATGGAATCGTCAACGGCGCATACTTCGGATGGGTTGGCACCGATGCAACCTTTCCCGTGCCGTCATTTATTCAGTACGAATGGACCTCGATGCAGTGGATGGATTGCGTGGTGGTCTATAATGTAGGCACCAACTTCCAACCCCCTACGGGAAATGCCGTGGTGTTTAGCGGCAATGCCACCTTACAGTACTGGGATGGCGTTGCGTGGAATACGATTACCAATTTCAGCGGTCAAGGCTCCTATGGCGATTCCTATTCAATCACCTTCCCCATGGTGCAAACCACTCGTCTGCGCATTGCCAACCTGCAAACCTCCGCCGGCGCTCACAATCCAGGCTTCGACGAAATTGAGGTGTACGAAAGTCAGACATCACAAAACACCTACGTGGATTTAGCCGTAACCAATTTGTCATTTATCATAGATACCGCTGCCATGGAAATGGACGTACTTGCGGAAATCACCAACCTAGGAACACAAACAGCCTTTGGGTTTGATATTGGCGTACTTTTCGACAATTCACTACCCGTATCCATGAATTATCCCGATACTTTAGCACCTACCGAAAGTCGAACCTTCAACCTTGGCTGGTCGGGAGTCTGGGATATCAGTAACCCGCAGACATTTGCCAATAAACCCTTTTGTGTCTCCGTGCATCACCCATTAGATACCGTCTTTGCCAACAATCAGATGTGCGACTCTTTGGCTTTTTTATCCAACGAAACATTTGATCTTCAGCAGAGCCTACGCATTTTCCCCAATCCGAGCAATGGAACTTTCTCCTTAGAAATCCCCGCAGGCAAATACCAGCTAAGCATATTCGACGCAGCGGGTCAAGCGGTATTTCGCAAAAGCATCCACAGCAATGGCAATGTTGTACCTGTAGAAATTCCCCAGGCTAAATCTGGTGTGTATCTTCTGCAAATTCATGGAGATGGTAAAGCAATTAACAAACGCCTTTTGATTCAATAGATTCTGTCCTTAAAGTCAAAATGTCTAGGCTAGAAAGTTCGAGGACAAGGCATGCGAAATCTGAAAATCAGGAGTCCCGACAAGTCTTTGTCGGGATGACTGGATTTTCAATTGAGCATAACGAAGCTATCGGACCTTTATAGACAGACACTAAATAGTATCTGTCCATAAAGTCTAAATGTCTAGGCTAGAAAGTTCGAGAGCGAGGCT
>JBHYFA010000119.1:3291-6887 GCA_051859825.1 Schleiferiaceae bacterium | reverse complement strand
ACTTCTGGAAGCGGATGTGATTCAGTAGTTAAACTTCACCTCAGTATTTTCCCCAGTACCACGGAAAGACAAGTTGTTACTGCCAACGTACAATATATCTGGCAGGTAAATGGTTTGACGTATAACCGATCGGGGATTTATCAGCACGTGTTACAAACACAGTTTGGCTGTGACAGTCTAATCATTCTCGATCTTAGCATCACCGAAGGTTCTACCCTTTACGTTCCTAACGCATTTTCACCGAATGGTCACCGAGCGAATGAGCAATTTAGAATTTTTGGGACGGACATAGAAAGCTTCCAAATTCTCATTTTCAACCGTTTTGGTCAAATGATATTTGAAAGCAATGATTTGAATATTTCCTGGGATGGTAACTTCCAGGGAAGTCCTGTTCCTATGGGTGTTTATGTTTACCGCATTCAATATACCGACTCGCGTGGTGAAAGATATACGCGAAATGGAACTGTAACCGTGATAAGATAAATTACTTACTTAGTTCTACCCGGTAAATAATCTCCCCATCCACATTTACAAATGCACATCGAAGGGTTTCACCTGCGAAGTCCATCACCATAAAAGCATTTACCGACTCCGCAAAAATTGCCCTTTCAGGATATTTCAATTCGCGAAGTGCGGAGCCCGCACCAGAAATAAAGTGGTGAACTTTTGAAGGACGAAGATATTGCATATCGTGCTCGTGACCCGCAAGATACACATCTACCCCTCTACTTTCAAGGATGTATTCCAAAGAAGCTCGCACGCTATTATAATTATCGGCACGGCGCCCCACGGTGTGCATGGGATGATGCCCGACCACAATTTTCCAACGATGAGGAGAAACTTCCAAAATGGAGTCTAACCATTCTTTCTGGGCTGTAGTATCCTGAGAACGTACGTAGTCACCATGTTTTTGAGACTTGTAATACCCCACTTCAAAAGGATTGGTGTCGATGAAAACAAAGAGAATAGAATCGTCATTCGCCTTTACCGAGCGGTGATAATAAGGTGAGGGCAAATTCCAAATGGGGTTGATTTTATGGTAGTCAGCCTGCGCTTGCACATTACCTTCGATATCGTGGTTACCAAGAACACTGTACCACGGCACTTGAAGTGCTTTATGTGTATAAATATCAGTAAACGATTTTTTCCAATGCGGATCCGTTACCGAGGTTACCCCAGATGGATAGAAATTATCACCCGTAGAAATAATCCAGTGCGGCCGAAGTTTATCGGCATACTCGCCCATAGTTTGACCCAGTTCGCGCTGCAAATAATTGCCTTCCCTACCCCAATCACCGATCACAAAAAAACGAATATCCGAATTGGCAAAAGGAATTACCGCATCAACGTTCATTGCCTCACGCCTATTACAGCTTAAGGCGATGATGAGGAAAATTGCTAAACTATAATGAATGTACTTCATATCTATTCCCAAATAATATCCATTTCATCCAAAAGGTAGCCAGCACCCGCGTACACGTCAACCACCCATAAAATATATCGAGCATCCACCATAATATTCCGGCATCGAGATATGTCGTAATTCAAATCACTCATGGTTCCTTCCCAAGCACGGTCGAAGTTGATACCGATTAAGTGGCCATCAGCGTTGAGCACCGGACTCCCACTATTTCCACCGGTGGTATGATTACTCGCTACAAAACATACGGGCAAACGGCCATCTTCATCTGCGTACTTACCAAAATCTTCTTTTCTCAGTAAATCAACTAGGTCAAGTGGCAAATCAAACTCATAATCGCCCGGTACATACTTCTGCAAAATACCCAAATCGGTAGTTTGCCAGTGGTACTGCACAGCGTCGAGCGGAGCGAATCCTTCTACTTGTCCGTAGGCCACGCGCAAGGTGAAATTCGCATCAGGATAGAAGCGCTTTTCACTAAAAACCGTCATCAATGCCTCCATATACGTTTTTTGATGCTCTTGAATACGCGCGTTGAGCTCATTCCATTTGGGTGCAACTACAGTGAAATAATTTTGCACCATTGCATCTGAAACTTCGTAGAGTGCATTACGCCTCATCGCTTTAGCAAAAGCTTTGAGCTTGGTTTTTTCATTGAAACCTTGAACAAAACGCTCGAAAAACTTGTCGCTGAATGCTGCTTCTGCTATGGCTTCCCAGTCGCCTTTATTTCGATCGTCTAAGGCTTGAATGCGTTTAGGTGTAAGCTCCGCAAGACGACGAATATATAGGGGCATCAAGGTGGCAAAAGCCTCCTGATCGGCCTCTAAACTGTAATCCTTCTTCATTTTACCAAAAGCTGCTTCTATCTTTTCACGCCAAACATCTTCAGTTATTTTTCCAGACTCCGCTTGTTTCGTTAGCGAAACAACGTCGCGCATAATATTCAAAAACTCCACGCCCTGAATACCAACTTCAATAAAATAATTGCGCACACGGCTGTAAGGAACGATGGAAGAGTATAAATGATTCAAACTGTCGAGCACATAACCATAATCTTGACTCCACTGAGGGTTACTTAGCAAGCGACGACGAAACTCAAATTCGTTTTCTTCCTTACGCTCTATGCCACGGCTTTCACGAATACCGATATTTTCACCACGCCATTTTTTCCATGCATTTGCGATACGCGCATATTTCGCGGCGTATTGAATTCGCACCTCATCACTTTCACGCATACGACGATTGAGGTTACCCAAAAGAAGGTCGCGAACTTCAATGCGCTCTGGGTTGTAAATCTGCGTAATATTTTGAATTTCTCTGGCTGGCAAGTACTGCTGCGTGCTTCCGGGAAAACCAAAAACCATGGTGAAATCGCCTTCTTTTACGCCTTTGGCACTTACGCTCATGTGCTTGCGAGGTTCATAAGGCACATTATCTGGACTGTAATCTGCTGGGTTATTATCCTTATCGGCATACACACGGAAAAACATGAAATCACCGGTATGGCGGGGCCACATCCAGTTGTCCGTATCTGAACCATACTTTCCGATGGCAGAAGGAGGTGCGCCTACCAAGCGAACATCACGAAAGCTCTCCTTTCCAATAATAATATACTGATTGCCGTAATAAAAAGGCTTAACTTCAAATTCGTAGTTTGGATATTCGTTAGCGTATTCACGAATAAGCTTCTGTACATTTTCGCCTATTACGTTATCATTCAATATTCTATCGGTAACGTCTTCCATGTAGCGAATGAAAGTCACTTTGAGACCGGGATTGGTGAGCTCTTCATTGGCCGACATAGCCCAGAAACCCTTGGTAAGCAAATCGTTTTCCACAGTAGAGTGCGACTGGATTTGCCCATATCCACAATGGTGGTTGGTCATAAGAAGTCCCTTTGCCGAAAGCATCTCCCCGGTACAACCGCCGCCAAAAATCACAACGGCATCTTTCAGGCTCGCTTTTTCAAAACTGAAAATATCCTCTGGCGTGATGCGCATTCCGAGCGCACGCATTTCATCAGCATTTAATTTTTCTAAAAAAAGAGGAACCCACATTCCTTCACCGGCGCGTAGGAGAAATGAAGAGATGATGAATAGAAAGAGAACAAATGACCTAACTAGCATAAAGTGTTGATATTAATTAAAATAGAAATCTGACCAAAGAATTAAAC
>JBHYFA010000119.1:0-3281 GCA_051859825.1 Schleiferiaceae bacterium | reverse complement strand
AATTCGTATGCTAAGCGCCCACACGTATAGAGCATTTTGAGCATCTATTAAGAATACGACGATTTATTGCAAAAAAGTTCAAGCAACTCCATTTATTGCTAACTCCCGCAAACACTTTCATCTACACTTTGTTTATCAAAAGAAAAAAACCATGCCTGAGCTACCCGAAGTTGAAGTAATGCGGAGAAAACTAGAGTCTAACGTGCTAAATGCCAAACTCATTCGCATAGACAATCCCGACAAGCGCTTATCAAAGAAGTTGGCGAAAAATTGGCAGGAAGCTTTGCTCAATCAATCGCTAAGTGAAACTAAACGAATAGGAAAATACCTTTTTCTAAACTTCGGAAACTGTTACTTGCATCTGCATTTTGGTATGACGGGGAGTTTGGAATTTTATCCGCACAACCAAGAAATTTCGAATTACAGCAGATTAAACTTGTACTTCGATAACGGTATTCGCATGGATTTCACCGATCCGCGAACATTTGGAAAAATGGATGTGATCAATAGCGTTGAAAGTTTTGCAAACGCTAAAAAGCTGGGTAAGGACTTGTTGAACAGTGAAAATGAAGATGCGTATAAAATGTTTTTATCGAGCAAGTTAAGCCTGAAAGCCATTTTGCTCAAACAAAACATCGTAGCAGGAATAGGTAATTGGCTGGCAGATGAAGCTTTGTTTAGAGCCAAATTAAACCCGAGAAAATCTGGGGATTCATTGAGCCAAAAGGAAGCGCTTCAACTACTGGCAACCACCAAGGAAATAGCCAACGAAGCTATCACCGCCGATACGCATTACGGCGATTTTCCAGCAAATTTTTTCGTCAATTATCGTAAACCAGACGGGGTATGTCCGTGTGAACAAAAAGCTCCGATTGAAAAAGCTACATTAGGAGGAAGAACAACATTCTACTGCTCCGGCTGTCAAGCTTAGTCCTCTTCCTTGGGTTCATCAATCTCCAACGGAATATCGGCTGCTTTGGGTTTTAGTTTGAAAGAAAGCAAAATCAAATAACCACCTAAGGCTAAGCTGTATAAACCCAATAAGTAATTATCAAACGAACCTTCTTCAAAGGGATTAACGATGATTAATATACCCAATCCAATTGATACCATACCGTTGATTAATAGAATCCACTTTTGCTTTTCATTGCGCATAGCCATGTAAACCAGTAGGAAACCAATTCCCACTGCCCAGCCTCCTACAATCAATCGGAAAACCTGTAAAAATGCATCGGTGTAGATGAGTACGATAAGTGCTAAAACCAAATCGAGCGTTGCCAAAATAGCGGGAAAAAACCATGATTGTTCTTTTACTCGCAAACGATTCGCATATATTCCCGTTCCTATTCCAATCACCAACATAGAAATTCCCCAGTAGGTAAAAACCAGTTGCAGCGAATCATACATAAAAATAAACAAAGCCAAAAAGGCTAATACGCCACCACGTAGCGCTAATTTCCACCAGAATTTTTTAACATCCATATTCGTTGTTTTTGTTTTTTGATTAAATGGAAACGAAGCTCTCGGACTTTATAGACAGCAACTATTTAGTGTTTGTCCATAAAGTCAAGAGTCTGATTCAGAAAGTTCAGTAGCAAGGCGCACGCAGGATTGAAAAACAAGGAGTTGACTAAAGTCAATGACTGTTTTCAATCCAAGTGCAACGCCGCTAATGGACTTTATGGACAGACTCTATTTATTTTCACGCTCCTTCCTCTGCTGCTTCAACCACCAAAAGTAAAATACCGCCAGCACAATCGGAAAAATGATGAATAAAACGATATTCCACGGATTGGAAAAGTCCACTGGTTCCTTATCTAACTGAACCAATTCCTGACTTTGACCGAAGAGGCTGGAAGTCAACAATAATGCAGATATGATGAAAAGTGTGTTGCGCATAATGATTAATTTTGGCCAAAAATACACGAAATATTGATGCTGCCGTAACTAGAAAATCTTAATTCTTGGTAGATTCAGTCATTTCTCTGAAACATCTACTTTTAAAGCGGTAATCCAAACTTTTTTTGCTTCATTGCTCGTTGCCAAAAGCAGTTTATGCCCTTCCTTAATTCGGTATTTTTTCCGAATAGCATCGGCTTGGAGAGGAAAATTTCTGCTAATTATATGCATGCCATTGGAATCAATCAGGGATCGGTCGCCGGGCTTTCCAACTCGTTCAACCTTCCATTTTTTTCCGGGAAAATGCGCCACCAATTCATCGGATGAAAAAAGGTGGGAGTGCTTATCGAGTTGCCACACATTAAATGCTTTCGATAATGCGCCCCAACAAGCCATTTTCATCATAGCCGGGAAGGGCTCGTAAACAAACTGACCTACTTGCGCAGTTGGCGCAGGAGCATCTACTTCGTTTGCCGTGGCGGAAAAAATGCTTTGACACAGATTATTTGCAAAATGCTCGGCAATAATTTTACCCGTTCCGGGAAAGGAAACCAACACTTCCTTTAGGTCGCGATGCAAACTTAAAACTCGAATATCGGGTACTTCGGGAAAAACATCTAGCAGATAACGCATGTCCATCATCGGACTCAATTTAATGTGTAATGCGCGGTTGGCGTGTCGCAAATCATTCCACAGTTGCAGCACATTAGGACTCGATTCCTCCAAGAGAAAACTCCTTTTTGCCTCTACCCTCCTATCCGGATCGAGATAAATACGATCTACCGAAGAAGGAACTTCGGAAATATACGTTTCGGCATCAGCCTCCACGATTTCTACATTTGAATAATACTGAAAATTCCAACGCGCATATTCCACCAATTGAGGATTTCTTTCCACATAAACAACTTCGCATCCCGCATGCGCGTAGCCCCAAACATCCACCCCCATGCCACCGGTTAAATCCACTACCCTATTTGCTGGAAAACAATTGACTTTATGCAAGGCCAAAACATCCGAGGTTGCTTGCTCAATACTCTGCTGACTGGGAATGAGCCAATGCGGATTACTTTGAAAAATTTCGGGAAACTTTGCCTTGGCCTTTTCCTGAAGGTTGAGTTGGACTGCTATGGCTTTGTCATTTTCATTTTTAGCCAAACGAAAAATCAGTCGCTCCAAAGGCTCCTGAGCAAGCAGCGTTCTTATTTCCTGTGCCCTAGATGTTTGCAACAAAGAAAATAAATCAGCGGGCGCCATGGAATACAAAACGA
This sequence comes from Schleiferiaceae bacterium, assembly GCA_051859825.1. Classification (GTDB taxonomy): domain Bacteria; phylum Bacteroidota; class Bacteroidia; order Flavobacteriales; family Schleiferiaceae; genus CSBr16-58. The sequence continues at coordinate 114 of JBHYFA010000119.1, read as the reverse complement.
AGGATATTAGTTCCCATTTTCAAAGCCTTTTGTCGAACCTCCTCAGGATCGTTATGCACCTCGGGGTCTTCCCAGCCGTTACCTAAATCCGATTCGTAGGTATAAAGCAGCACC
>JBHYFA010000118.1:0-7102 GCA_051859825.1 Schleiferiaceae bacterium | reverse complement strand
ATGGTTCAATGTACGCTGCTCACGCTGCATTCTTTATTGGAAAACCACATATTACCTTAGAAGATACCTTTAATTTTGAACAAATTTATTTATATATGCCTTTTACAAAATATATTTTAACGTCTGATTTTATTCATCCTCTTTCAAATCATAAAAAGAATATTTCCTATCGTGGTTATAATGAGTTAGCTTACCTGCATCCTAACCGTTTTACGCCTAGTCATTCTATATTTAATTCATTAGGTATTAATAGTAATGAAAAGTATGTATTAATTCGCTTTGTCTCTTGGAAGGCATCTCACGATGCTGGTCATTCAGGAATGTCTTTTGAAAATAAATTAAAAGCCATCAAAGAATTTGAAAGATATGCAAAGGTTTTTATTTCTTCTGAAAAGGAGTTGCCTAAGGAGTTAGAGAAATATCGTTTGCCAACAAAACCACAAGAAATACATGATGTTATAGCTTTTTCACAATTTTTATTTGGGGAAAGTTCTACCATGTCTGAGGAGGCTGCTATGCTTGGAGTACCATCAATATACATGTTTAATAACAGTACTCTATACACTTCGCATCTTGAGAAAGATTATGGACTCATGTATAATTTTTCAGAATCTCATGAAGACCAAGTTAAGGCTATAGAAAAAGGTGTTGAGTTACTCTCAAATAATGAATTACGAAATACTTGGCAAGTAAAAAGAGAGAAAATGTTGTCTGAAAGATGGGACGTCACTGCTTACTTAGTTTGGTTCTTTGAAAACTATCCTGATTCAGCTACAGGGAAGGTGTCTTTTAAAAGTTAGATGTTTGAGGAAATTACTTTACGGATATGTTGTAATGGTAGTTTTATTGGCCATTATCCCCTTATCTGACTCACTTAATCTAGCCACCCAAAACTCCTATCTTCTCGAACGCTTACGTTTCGATCATTTGTTTCACAGTCTTCTCTTTTTGCCTCTATTTGGTTTAGTTTTCCTAAACCTTAGGGGCAATTCTGTTTTTAAGAAGGTGTTATGGAGTCTGCTTATCAGCTTATTATTCGCAGTATTTGCCGAAGTATTACAAATATTTGTTCCCTACCGAGCTTTTACTTTTCCCGATTTACAAGCAAACGCGGTTGGGGTATTATTTGGCGCTATTCTCTTTTTTATTCTGAATCACTTTGTACTTCTAAAGAAGTCGTTTGAATAATTATAACAAGTATTACTAGTATGCGTGATTTTTCTGTTTCTATCTATCGCAAGCTCCTTGCAGCCTTGCAAGAAGCCAAGTATTCTTTCATCAGCTTTGAAGATTATTGTCGCGGCCAGATCCCTCAAGGCAAGTGGATCATTCTTCGTCACGATGTGGATGATAAAAAACAAAATTCCTTGGCCTTTGCGCGTATTCAAAACAGCTTGGGAATCAAAGGGACCTATTATTTCCGTATGGTGCCGGAAAGTTTTGATAAGGATGTAATCCGTGAAGTGTATGAATTGGGGCACGAAGTGGGTTATCATTATGAAGACATGGATTTTGCCCGAGGAGATAGAAAAAAAGCATTGGAGTTTTTTGAGAAGCATATTCAAGAGTTACGTGCCGTAGTTCCCATCCACACCCTATGTATGCATGGAAGCCCTAAAAGCGCCTACGACAACAAAGACGTTTGGAAAGATTACAATTACCGGGATTACGACCTCATTGGAGAGCCTTACTTTGATATGGATTTTAATGAGGTGTTTTATATCACGGATACCGGTAGAATGTGGGACGGTTTTAAAGTCAGCGTACGCGATAAGGTGAAAACCGATAAGCAATGGCCGGTATATCATTCAACAAAAGACGTCATTGCTGCTATTAACAAAGTCCAATTTCCGGAAAAAGTCATGATGAACTTTCATCCGCAGCGTTGGAACGATAAAGTCATTTCTTGGGCCAAAGAGCTCGTTGTGCAAAGCGCTAAAAATCAAGTAAAGCGTGTATTGGTCGCTAGAAAAAAATAACCGCGAGGTTGAATAGCAACCATTCCGCCCTCTGCCTGCAAAGCGCCTCCATGCGGCCGCAGGCCTCCAAGCCGCGCAGCAAAGCAAGCGCCCATGCGTGCCTAGCACTCCGTGCTTAACCACCTTATCCTCAAATCCTCCTTCATCAGCCGCCCAAACCCTTCAAAAACCCAAAACCCACTTTCGTACATCAATCTACACGAGTTAAGTTATTATTTTGTTATTTCGCATATAATGAATTGTTTATAAAAAAAATACATGAAAATATATTGTTTGTGATAGCTCAATATTTTAAAACTTCTTCTATATTTGCCTAAATTTTCAGAGTATGGAAGCACAGTTATATAAAACCGACAAAGTGATTGATATTCTTGCTCGTGAGCGCGGAGAAGATATTGCTAAATATGTAGAGAACCATGTCGATACAGGTTGTTTGAATCGTGCTTTGGTACTGGAAACAGGTTCTGCTCTTACTCTTGAAAGTATTGTTGATGATAAAGAATCTTGCGTAGATGTTATTATCAATATTAAAAGACTAAACGATATTCAGTATATCAATAAGTTTTTGGAAGCAGCTAATCGCAATATTTGTGATGGAGGTATTATTGTAGGCTGTTTTGAAACCAAGGAAAACCGAAAGAAAAGAATTTTTAATAAGTTTCCTTTTCCGCTAAATTTTGTTCATTACACGGTTGACTTTTCATTTAAGCGCGTTGTGCCAAAGCTTTACGGGTTTAAACGATTGTATTTTGCCCTAACGCGTGGACAAAATCGCGTTATCTCAAAAATGGAGGGCTACGGTAGAATTTATTCCTGCGGATTTGAGTTGATTCACTCCAAGAACTTTGGTAACCCGCGTTACTTCATTGCCCGAAAGATTGGTGAGCCTGCTTACAATATGAAAGCTACTTACGGTCCCATCATTCGTTTACGTAGGGTGGGAAAGGGGGGTAAAATTTTCCCGGTGTACAAACTACGTACAATGCATCCTTTTTCCGAATACCTACAACCCTATATCAGCGAGAAATATGGTTTACGTGAAGGAGGTAAGTTTCGAAATGACCCCCGAATAACTACGCTCGGTAAATTCTTCCGAAAGTTTTGGCTCGATGAATTGCCCATGCTGTACAATATGCTCAAGGGTGATATGAAGTTGGTGGGGGTCCGTCCCATCAGTTCTCATTATCTTAGTTTGTATCCCAAAGATGTTATTGAACGTCGTAAAAATTATAAACCGGGTTTATTGCCTCCCTTTTATGCTGATTTACCCAAAACCATAGATGAAATTGTGGCTTCTGAAATCCGCTATATGGATGCCCACGACAAAAATCGTTTCCTTACAGATTTCCGTTATTTTTTCAAAATTCTCAACAACATCCTCATTAAAAGAGCGAGGAGTAATTAAATTTTTTACATGCCAAATTTTGCTTTGATTGGGGCCGCGGGTTTTATCGCGCCTCGTCACATGAAAGCCATTAAAGAAACCAAGAATGAGTTGGTTGCCGCAGTGGATAACCACGATTGTGTGGGCGTTATGGACAGCTACTTCCCCAACGCGGCTTTTTTTACCGAGTTTGAACGCTTCGATCGTCACGTGGAGTTTCTTCGTCGCAAGAAAGTCCCTATTGATTACGTGAGTATATGTTCGCCCAATTACCTTCACGATGCCCACATTCGTTTTGGTTTGCGTAACCAGGCAGATGTGATTTGTGAAAAGCCCATCGTTCTTAATCCTTGGAATATCGACGCTCTTGAGGAGGTAGAAAAAGAATCGGGTAAGAATATTTACTCCATTCTCCAGCTTCGCCTGCATCCATCTATCATTGCCTTGAAAAAAATGGTAGAAGAGGGGCCAGCTGACAAGATTTATGATGTTGATTTAGTATATTTAACTTCCCGCGGTCAATGGTACTATACTTCTTGGAAAGGCGACGTTACTAAGTCGGGAGGTATCGCAACCAATATTGGTGTACATTTTTACGATATGCTTCAATGGGTTTTTGGATCAGTTAAAGAAAATATTGTACACGTACATACGCACGATAGAGCATCGGGTTATTTAGAATTTAAACAAGCTCGCGTAAGATGGTTTTTGAGTATCAATTACGACGTTATTCCCGAAGAGATAAAGGCGCAAGGCAAACGTACATATCGCTCCATCAAAATCGAAGGTGAAGAATTGGAGTTTAGCGACGGCTTTACCGATTTGCACACTGTAAGTTATCAAGACATCCTTGATGGTGGTGGGTTTAGAATTGGAGAATCACGCGCGGCTATTGAAATTGTTCACGCAATACGTAAAGCTACGCCTATTGGCCTTCTTGGCGATTATCACCCTTTTGCAAAATATCCTATTTCAAAACACCCTTTTGACAACGAATAGAGTATGAGTACGGAAAACAATTATTTCGCGCACGAGTCTTCGTATATCGATGAGGGTTGTGAAATTGGTGCGGGTACCAAAATTTGGCACTTTAGTCACGTGATGTCGGATTGTAAGCTTGGTGAAAACTGCAATATCGGACAGAATGTGGTAATTAGCCCTAAAGTTGAATTGGGTAAGAATGTGAAAGTGCAGAATAACGTTAGTATTTATACCGGTGTTATTTGTGATGACGACGTGTTTTTAGGGCCAAGCATGGTTTTTACCAATGTAATCAATCCACGTTCTGCTGTAAATCGTCGTGGAGAGTATCTTCGCACCCACGTTGGTAAAGGAGCTTCAATTGGTGCAAACGCTACCATAGTATGTGGTCACGATATTGGCGAGTATGCATTTATCGGGGCTGGAGCGGTAGTTACAAAAACGGTTCCTGCCTATGCACTTGTGGTTGGAAACCCTGCCAGACAAGTTGGATGGATGAGTGAGTATGGGCATCGTCTTAATTTTGATGCTAACAACCGCGCTCAATGTCCGGAAAGTAAAGTTTGGTACATTAAACACGATAATATAGTTAGGAAAGAGGAATAGTTTTTTCCATGATACGACAAACAAAATTAAAACTTCAAAGCACGCTCATTTTTATGGGGGTGCTTTTTTATTCCCTACAAGCCCAATACGAATATGTTCCCCTTTCTTGGGACTTTCGAATGATAAATGAGGCTGCGCTATTGGATACTGGGGTTTCCTTTCACCACGGAGTCCGAAATTACCGTCGCTCTGAACTCTCGCGGGTTGCCAATACTTCCTTCGTTTACGCGGATAGTATGCCCATCCATTTTGAGGGGCGTTTTTTGCGCTGGGCGGAAGGTAGGGTGTTCAATAACAATTTCATACGATTGAAAGGGGAGGATTATGAGGTAAATATCAACCCTATTTTTAATCTGGAAGCCGGAAACCGAACTTCTCCTGATGGCAAACCCAATTTTCTCAATACTCGTGGTATTTGGGTGGAAGGAAAAGTAGGGGAGCAGGTCAGCTTTTTTTCTATGCTTTCTGAAAATATGGGGCGCTTTCCTACTCCGCATTACAACTATTATCGAGATACACGAAGGGTTCTGGGATGGGGAATTTACAATTATGGTTTAGGTGATTCTATCATCGACTTTCCCATGGCTATGGGGGCCGTGAATTATACGCCGAATAAGCTGTTTAGCTTTACGCTTGGTAACGACAAACAGTTTTTAGGTGAAGGTTATCGCTCCATGATACTTTCCGACTTTGCTATGCCGTATCCCTATTTTAAGGCGGAAACAACATTTGGTAATGTGAAGTATATCAATCTCTTTGCCGTACATACAGATCCTCGACCCATTGCTCAGGTTGGAGGTTTGAATAGATATAAATACAGTTCCATTCATTATTTGAGTTGGAATATCAATCGTAGGTTAAACTTCTCCGCCTTTGAAGGGATGCTGTGGGGGGGCGATACCACCAATCCTAATCAGGGATTTGACTTTCACATGATAAATCCGGTAATCATGTACCGCACGGTAGAGAAGGGTTTAGGTGCGGCGGCCGGAAATGCGATTATTGGTATTTCATCATCCTATTTGCTGGCAAGAGGATTACGTGCTTATGGTCAGTTCGTTGTTGATGATTTTCAACTTGGTGCTGCACGTCAGCTCAGTGACGGACATTGGTTGAATTTTTACTCATGGCAAATGGGATTGCGTTATGCTGATGCTTTTGGAGTGAAGGGATTATTCCTTTTGGCAGAACACAACGCCGCCCGTCCATTTATGTATTCCCATCGTACGGTAGAAACCAATTATTCCCACCAAATGTATCCTTTGGCACATCCTTGGGGAAGCAGTTTTCGGGAATGGGTTTTCCGCTCTACCTATCAAAATCAACGCTGGGTAGTTGATGCGATGATTTCGTTTGGCTACGGGGGAAGAGATACTAGTGATTTCAATCACGGAAATAACATTTTTAGAGGATATCTAGAAGGCAGAGAAAGGAGTGATTCCTTAGGTTTTTTTATCGGTAGTGGAGCTCGCTATGATTTGGTGATGGCTGAGATCAGGCTAGGTTACATTTTAAATATTCAAACGGGAGCAATGGTAGAGGCCGGCATTCGAACAAGGGATATGACGTTTAAGAATAATGCTTTTCCGGGTAACAGATTCCGCTGGTTGTTTTTTGGGGTACGCACGCCGTTGTTTAATCGATACTACGATCATCCATAAATGTATTGCCGTTTTTTTAAACCCTTAATGGATTGGATATTTGCTGCACTTCTGCTGTTCATTAGTATACCATTGTTGTTTGCACTTCTGCTAATAAACGCATTTTACTGGCGCAAGAATCCTCTTTACACTCAAGTTCGGCCGGGTATGGAGGAAAAATCATTTGTAATATTCAAGCTTCGCACGCTTCGAGATGCTCCAAAAGGCACTCCAGATATTCAAAGAATAACCAAGTGGGGTTTGTTTTTACGCTCCACCTCCATGGATGAACTTCCGCAATTATTTAACATTTTAAAGTTAGAAATGAGTTTTGTTGGTCCCCGTCCGTTGTTGGTTGAGTATTTACCTTTGTACACCACGGAACAAAAGCGTCGTCATAGTGTAAAACCGGGAATTACGGGTTTAGCGCAGATAAATGGTGGCAATGCTTTATCCTGGTGTAACTAGAAAATAACAATGTAGGTTTTTTGGAAATTAAGGATGTATGGTTT
>JBHYFA010000117.1:0-7114 GCA_051859825.1 Schleiferiaceae bacterium | reverse complement strand
GTGTTAAGAAAAGCTATGGGAGAAATGGCATTCTTATTTACATTTGCGCGTTCGTTTTGTAACCATTAATTAAATTCATAATCAAAATTATGCAAACCATTATGTTGTTCGCCGTTCCTTTAATGGGACTAATAGGTCTGCTGGTCATGTTTGTTAAATCCCAATGGGTAAGCAAGCAAGATGCAGGTGATGATAATATGAAAGAATTGGCCGGATATATTGCTCAGGGAGCGATGGCCTTTTTGAAAGCCGAATGGAAAGTACTTACCTATTTCGCTATCGTCGCCGCTGGTTTATTGGCATGGTCTGGTACTTTGGTAGAAACCTCGAGTCCAATCATTGCCGTTTCCTTTGTTATAGGTGCTGTTTTATCAGCTCTTGCCGGATGGATTGGGATGAATATCGCTACTAAGGCAAACGTTCGCACAACGCAAGCAGCTCGTACCAGTTTATCAAAAGCGCTTAATGTTTCTTTCACTGGAGGAACCGTAATGGGGCTTGGCGTTGCTGGCTTGGCCGTTATCGGTATGGGAGGTTTGTTTATTTTATTTTATAATATGTATGTGGTTTCTACCGGCGCAGATGTGAACGGTATTGAAATGGAAAAAGCATTGGAAGTATTAGCTGGATTTTCACTTGGTGCGGAATCTATTGCGCTTTTTGCTCGTGTTGGAGGTGGTATTTATACCAAAGCAGCCGACGTAGGTGCAGACCTCGTAGGAAAAGTGGAAGCAGGCATTCCGGAAGATGACCCAAGAAATCCCGCAACAATTGCTGATAACGTGGGTGATAACGTAGGTGACGTTGCCGGTATGGGCGCCGACCTTTTTGGTTCGTACGTGGCCACCATTTTGGCCACCATGGTTTTGGGTAGAGAGATTGTTTCCGATGATAACTTTGGTGGCATTGCACCTATTCTACTTCCCTTGGTTATTGCTGGTGTTGGTTTGTTATTTTCAATCGTAGGAACTTTGTTTGTTCGCATTAAAAATGAAAATGATGATGTTCAGAAGGCGCTCAACCTTGGTAACTGGTCTTCTATCATTTTAACGGTTATAGCCTCCTATTTCATTGTGAATTTCATGATGCCCGAAAATCTTAACCTTCGCGGTTATGAATTTACCAAAATGGGCGTGTTTTGGGCCATTTTTGTTGGTTTGGTTGTAGGAGCATTGATGTCAATTATTACTGAGTACTACACCGCAATGGGCAAGAAGCCCGTGTTGAGTATCGTTCGTCAGTCGTCAACCGGCCACGCCACCAACATTATTGCTGGTTTGGCAGTAGGTATGCAATCTACCGTTCTTCCCATTATTGTTTTGGGAGCGGGTATTGTGGTTTCGTATTCGTTTGCCGGACTTTATGGTGTGTCCGTTGCCGCAGCTGGTATGATGGCTACTACCGCCATGCAGTTGGCTATTGACGCCTTCGGACCTATTGCCGATAACGCTGGTGGAATTGCCGAAATGAATGGTCTCCCTGAGGAAGTTCGTGGTCGTACGGATAAATTGGACGCCGTAGGTAACACTACCGCAGCCACCGGAAAAGGTTTTGCTATTGCCTCAGCGGCGCTTACTGCCTTGGCCTTATTTGCGGCTTTTGTGGGTATTGCGGGTATTGATACCATTGATATTTACAAAGCACCGGTTCTCGGCGCCTTGTTTATTGGTGGAATGATTCCGTTTATTTTCTCTTCGTTGGCTATTGCCGCTGTTGGAAGTGCTGCGATGGAGATGGTAGAGGAGGTTCGCCGCCAGTTCCGTGAAATTCCTGGAATTATGGAAGGTAAGGCCAAGCCAGAGTACGAAAAGTGCGTGGAGATTTCTACTAGCGCTTCAATAAAGCAAATGATTTTGCCCGGAGCTATTGCTCTTGTTGTTCCTGTTTTGGTAGGATTTGGTTTTAAAGGTGTATTTGAAAATGTATCTTCTGCCGAAATATTAGGGGGATTACTCGCTGGTGTTACCGTATCGGGAGTGTTGATGGGTATTTTTCAGAACAACGCCGGAGGTGCTTGGGATAATGCTAAGAAGTCGTTTGAAAAGGGTGTGGAAATCAACGGGAAAATGGAGTACAAAGGCAGCGATGCCCACAAGGCTTCTGTTACTGGTGATACAGTAGGTGATCCGTTTAAAGACACTTCTGGTCCATCGATGAATATCCTTATCAAGCTGATGTCGATTATGGCTCTGGTAATTGCGCCTCATATTCGTGTAGATGATGCACCTCACGGAAATGTGCGTTCACAAACAACACGAATGGAGCAAGTATCTATTAATGATGCGGAAGTTCAAGATTTATTAGAATCGGCCCTTTCTGGGGAGTATAATCACGGTATGGGTGTTTTACGCGCAGATATGTTTGGAGATATCAATATGCGTATTGAAGCGGCCACGGTGCTTCGTAATGATAAAGGTGAAGTTACTGGACTGAATGCATTTTTCAATGCTGAGGAATTGGTAGCTTCGGGAATTATGAATAATATCAACGACCGTCCTATATTCATTTCCCGCTCCATTCGACCTGTACCTAACGACGAAATGCGCTACATGCTTGAAGGTTTCATTGATTTGTTGCCTGGTAAGCGTTTACGCGCTGTAACAGAGGCGCATATTGAGCCTGATGGAATTGTCGCCGAAGCGATAGTGAGTATTCTGTAAAAACTTAAAAAAAAAACCGTCCTTGTGGCGGTTTTTTTAGTTTTGAGTGTTGGGTTTTGACTTAGTAAATTTAATGTCCTTTTTAATGCGATTAAAGCGATTTTCTCCGTATTTACTTTTGATTTTCACTTTTATTTCTTGCTCATTATATGCTGAAATACCCGTGAAAACTGAGAGACATGAGATACAAATACGTATTTCAGGCTCAAGTCTAGATAAATTACTCATTACTAAAACACAAAATGTTCTTAAGGAAAAACTTGCAATAGGTGATGCTCATTGGTTCGAGCTTGTTTTTTATTCTAATTCGTTTAATAGACTAACTAAATCAAAAGGCTTTTCTTCTCGCGCTAGAACACCAAATCGTCTTGAATCATTAGGGGTAAACTCATATAGTGGTATAGATTTGTCATCAAACTATATTCAGAGTGATGGTCAAGTACATATATTTACTTTTTCTCGTTTAGAAATAGGATCTAAGTTTGGGTATTTAGCTAAATACAAGTTAATTGAACCTCGTTTTTTACCCTTATTATTTTTTCAGGATAATCATTTTGCTGAAAACTTCACTTACGAAATTGAGGTTGACAACAACATTGATTTGGCAGTAAGTTGGTTTAATATTGATGAAGCCCCCTCAGGTAATTTTTCATTTTTCGACGGGAAGGAAGAAAAAACCATTGTTTATTCGGTTCAAAAAGGTTTAAAGACAACTGTTTATCGTTGGGAAGTAAATGAGGTTAATCCATATGAGCCAGTTTCTAATTCTCTCCCAATTCTAGATCGAGTGCCTCATGTAGCTCCCTACATTAGGGGCGTAAAATCCAAGAAGGGTGAATATGAGGTATTGCTTAAAGATGAAGCAGCCCTTTTTTCCTGGTATGAAGAGTTATTAGATTTAGTAGATGATAGATCTTTTCCACAGGATGCCTTGCGAGATACTGCGGAGTCTCTTGTTAAGGGCTTAGATCGAGTTGAAGAAAAAATTAACGCTATATACGCATGGACGCAGAAGAATATTCAGTATTTAGCTTATGAGTATGCTATGGGAGGATTTATTCCTCGTCCAGCGGGAAAAACCTTTGTGAAGTCTTCGGGCGATTGTAAGGATATGGCGCTTTTAATAACCACTATGTTGAATCATGTAGGTGTTCCTGCAAAATTTGCTTGGGTTGGTGCCCATGATCGAAGCTATTCTTACCGAGATTTACCAACACCTATGGCTGATAATCATGCTATTGCAGTGGTTCCATTTGAAGATACTATGTTTTTCTTAGATGCCACCAATCGATTCGTTTCCCTTAGTCATCCATCTTCAATGATACAAGGAAGGGAAGTTATGGTTTATATGAATTCAGGTGAGTTTAAAGTTGTAAAAGCCCCTGTAATGCCTGCTTTCTCAAATAGAAGAGTATCAAATTGGGATATATCTATGGTTGAAGGTAAATGGTCAGCTCGTTTTGAATCAGAGTTGCATGGGTACTCCAAAGAACAGTTTTTGAAGATAGTTCATTGTATTGAAGAGGAGGTTTTACGTAATTACCAAGTCTCACAGTTCCTTCTTAATAATAACCCTAAATCGGTATTAGTCAATTTTTCTTATGAAGATAATGCCAGAATCTTTTCTCCTGCATCGATTCGGGGTACTGTTTCACTGCAAAAAGTAGATAGAAAAATTGAAGGTGAAAGTTATTTTCGACCAGTATTGATGAACCACTTTGATGCTTATTTGATACCCGCAAAGCGAAAAGAAGTATTTAGTTTTTCAAACACCAAGTATTTTGAAGATAAATATACCATTCACATGCCAGAAGGGACTACTGTACTTGAACTTCCTGAGAATGTTGAATTTGATGATGATTTTTTTAGGGCTTATTTAAATGTGAAAAAACTCGATGATCAAACTATAGAGTTGTGTATTGTTATGGCTATAAAAGTTGTTAGGGTAGAGCCCCAGGATTTTGAACGTTGGAATAATTCAATTAGGGCTTTTAAAAAGATTTCTAACACGTTTATTATTTACCAGTGAACAGTACTAATTTTAGTTTTATGAAATGTCCATGTGGTAGCCTTCACAATCTCCAATGAAAATTGAGAACGACATTCCATAACTTGTCCCGATATTTATGTCGGTATGACCTTTAAAAAATAACTTAACGAAGCGCTCTCATTGCTTGTCCCGATTTTCGGGAAGCACATTTACTAATAAACATAAAGCGAATAAATAATTTAATTATGAACCGATTTATTGCAATTCTGCTGCTTGTCATTTCTGCTGGGGCTAATGGATTGCTTGCTCATGAAAATGGTAAGCTACCAAAGAAGCCTATCGCTCTAAATGTTCCTGCAGAATACAAAGACTACCCAGCAGTAATTTTAGCTAGGTCAATTAATACGGCAAGTCGATATATAAAAACATATCAGGCCGTCCTATTTAATAGCGCTGAGTCTATCAAAGATTTTAATGTAGTAAAGATAAAAGCTAATGCCAAACTACATAGATTTAAAGGTAGGATTATTAAAGCTGATGGGAGGGTTATTGTTCTTAAAAAGAAACATGTTTACGAAGAGCAAAGTAGAACACTGGTTTTTAGAGGGCTTCAAGAAGGGGATGTTTTAGAGTACGCTTATACTGAGGATTTTATTTATCCTATTTTTTTACGTAATCAAATAGCTTTTGATGAAAAATATCCCATTTTAAAGTTTCAGTTTTTCGGTATTAAACCTAAAGTAAAAGAAGATACTTGGAACTTTAATGAAGAGTATTTTACTTCTCCCGATAAGAGAACCATTATTAACACACGTCCTATCCCTCCACATGTTTATGAACCTTTCGCAAGAAATTCAGCTAATTTGATTCAGATAGTGGTTATTGGATATGCTTTTGACGGGTTAACTTCCGCATTTAGTCGTGATGAAGAAAAGAAGTACAAAAATTTGTGGCAGCAACAAATAAATATTTATTCCGTTCCTCCGAGATTGGGAAACCCTTTGTTAGACTCTATAAATAGGGATGGTGGATTTGCTTTTAAAGCTAATTTCTTTCCTTCAAGTAGCATCAAAAAACTAATTGATCAAAAAGGACTTCAAAACGAGCTTGAAATCCTTTTAGAAATTAACCGATATGTTAGAGATAATTTTGTGTTTATTCAAGATTATTATGGCGACTTAAAACTTGATGTGGATGGTAAAATAGGTATTGGTTATAAAGACTATATTTCGGGAATTTTTGGACTGCTTTCCGGGTTTAATTTTGAAGCTAAATTACTTATTACATCAGATCGTTTCCGATATTCTCCTTTTGAAATTAGTAGTCGTCCTCCTTATAGATATACAGATCATATTATCTACTTTCCAAAGTTAGATTTGTATTGGGAAGTTTCAAATCCATATTATATCGTTGGAATGGTTTCGGGTCAGTTGTTTGAAGTACCAGTTATTACGGTTGAAAATGGTCAGGTTGTTGAAAAACGAATACCATTTCCGGAAAATTTAATTGCCGCTTCTACACGTACATTTGATATTGAATTCTCTGAGACGGATGAAGAGCGTGTAAATGTTAAATTTGAACGACAAGAATTCGGAATACTGCGAAACAGCCTGATTTCTTACAAGTATCAAGTCGAAAAATCAGGCACGCAAGAACAGAGAGAAAGGTTTAGCGAAAATCTTGTTGCTAGTGATATTGATTTTCAAACTGACGACATGAATTGGGAAAATTATAGTCTTACCAATTTAAATTTTAACGAACCTACAATCTATAAGGCTTCTGGGCATGTTCGTAGTGCTTTAGTCGAGGATATTGGCAAAAGAGGGATTGAGTTTTCTATCGGGAGATTTCTGGGTAAACAAGTTGATTTACGTCAGATAAATGTTCGTTTTAGTGATATTGATTTGGGTTATCCTTTTGATAAAACTTGGGTAATTCGTGTTAATTTGCAAGGAAGAGAAGTGGTTAATATTGAAGAGTTGCAATCCTCATTTGAGCTAGAAATAGAAGGTTCTGTGTTCGGGATGGTTCAGTCTAACGCGGTTGTTGAAGACGGTAAGTTGATTTGGACAGTTGAAGAAAAGTATTTCCAATACATGTTGGACAAAAAGCACTACCCGGAATTCCGTAAACTGGTTAATCAGCTGGCCGATCTCACGGAAGTGCGTGTTGTATTACGGTAGCGGAAGAAGGATGAAATTTTTGTTTGTGGCATTGAAGTTTTGATTATCTTTGCAGCCTTCAAATGGGGGTATAGCTCAGCTGGCTAGAGCACTTGCATGGCATGCAAGGGGTCGTCGGTTCGACTCCGACTATCTCCACTAGTAAAGCCGATTCATATTGAGTCGGCTTTTTTTCTTTTAAGAGCTCAGGCTGGCTAGAGCATCCCGACATTTCATGTCGGGAGGTTCGTCGGTTCGACTCCGACTATCTCCACTAGTAAAGCCGATTCATATTGAGTCGG
>JBHYFA010000116.1:0-7165 GCA_051859825.1 Schleiferiaceae bacterium | reverse complement strand
AAATGCATTTCATTATTAATTGCTTCCTTAAAGTTAGCATCTTTGTTTTATTTATTGTAGTTAAAAAAAATCCGCCTAGAAGTAATATCTAGACGGATTTTGATATTAATAAACTGAGGCAGAAATAGTATCTGCGAAAGTTTAAAAAGATTTACTTATCTCGTAACCTGAAAACGGATTCTTTGGTCAACACCACCACCGTTGAGTTTGATTACGTACTGACCGTTACTCAAAGCCTCGGTAGAAAGTGTGTGGATTTGCTCATCGGCTTCATGGAAAACGCCTTGAGCCACAACTTGTCCTACCATGTTTATCACTTGGTAACGCACCTCTTCAGCACCGATAGTAGTCATATCAAGGTTGATGAAGTTGTTTGCAGGATTAGGGAATAAACGAATTTCGTTTACTTCTTCTGTAGCCAAAGCTTGTTCGTCAACTCCTAATTGTCCGAAGTAAGCATTGGTTGATTGAAGCACTTCTTTGGTCGTCATATCCTGTACCCAAGCAACCACAGCTAGGTTGTTAAAGTTTTCAACTGTATGGTTGGTAGCGTGGTTAACCGGCTGCTGTGCACTTGGAGGCAGAATAAATGAACCATTAAAGGTATAATCGAAACTCATAGGAACATTATCACCTTCAATTAATGCAGGGAGTGGATCACCTTGAGATGAAGTCATAAACTTCTTGAAGATATCATAAAACACAGTCTCACCATTATTCTTAGCATTCTGGGTGGTAACTTTTTCGTAAATAGCTACGAATAAGCGAAGGTTTCCAGAAAGGTTTGCCAATGGGATAAGTTCCATTTGCATGTCTACACGCTGACCGGTAATTTGATAAGCGGCAGCAATTTCCAAAAATGCAGGACGAGCACGAAAATCATCCAAGATAGCCTGCGTTACCTGACCAGCATGCTGATCCCATTCTCCATCAATTTGCATACGAGGAACAGACGTTACACTGTAAAAGGTTCTGCGGTCTTGAGCCTCTAAGGTGAAGTAAGGATCGCCCGCTCCTGGCCAGCTCATTTGGTATTTCAATACATTAAAACGTCCCGCAGGCTGTTGGTCCATTAAAGCTTTGAAAGTTTGATTAGCTGGAGCACAAGGCGGACATGTTGAAGAGCTAAATACTTCCATGAAGGGGCGACGCTGGGCGGTCATCCCTACAACCATAATAGACTTTTTCACTGTATCATTTGAAGGATTTCCATCGGCAGATCCGTTGGGCATAGAAGTCCAAAACTTAACTTCAACATTACCCGTACCCGAAGGCGTCCAACCTGTACTGTGAGCTACGAGAGTTGCTTCGTTTGTCGCTAAGTTAACGGTTACCGGAGCCGATACTGGAGTTCCACCATTGATAGAGTAGTTTAATGTAAGATTGGTTACAGTGGTTGAACCATAGTTACCTATAACAGCTTGAATACCAATAGGCGCATTGACCGTAGAAACAACATTTGGAACCATAACTGCCCCAGAGGCCATATCCAAAGCGGGTCGTGTACCTGGAATGAATGAATAATAGATATTATCGTCTGGACCTGGGTTATTACCAGATTGAATATTAACGTTAGGAGAACCGGTTACTTGTTCAAAATTTGATAAGTTAACCTGAATTCCGACGGTAAATGATGCTGCTGCACAACCAGCACCACCAGCATTACGTTGGTCAACTACGTGAATAACATCGGTTGATTCATCAAATACGATGGCCCAATACGTCCAACAGTTAGCAGACGGAACATCGTAAGAAGAAAAAGAAACCCAGTGCTGACGATTAGGAGCTGTACCAAACGTTTTTGTAACAATCTTATCGTTAGCTCCAGGAGCTGCCAATCCCCAAACCATAACCGAGTTGTTAGGAATAAGATTCGAAGGTAATGAAAGATTTGAACTGGTTGGCGGAGTTGTAGCGGAAATATCAAAAGTAAGTACACCTGAGGTGCTCACTTTATACTGAGTTACAGGACTTCCGTTAAAATTAAAAGCAAAAGGCAATGTCTCAACAGTTGACCATTGTGGGGTTGCTGTTGAACCTGGATGGATTTCGTTCCACCCTCCGGTTAAACCTCCTCCAACGGGAAACTCCTGATCTTCGTTGAGCCCGCCAGGATTACCATTAACCATAGATTTGGTGTAGTAGTACTGGCCAAACATAGGGGAAAACATGAATGCAAAAGCAGCAGTCCACCCCAAAGCGTACAGTTTTTTCATAAGTGCTAAATTTATTTGTTTGAGTTACTAAATATTGAAAAAATCCATCCCGAAAAAAGGATTTCATTATCTCAACATTGTTAAGGCAATATTAATAACAAAATATGAAACCCAGACAGAATTAACACTTTTTTTTCAGCAATTAACATGTTGACAAAATAAAAAAGCAGACTATACGTATAAAAAAAATAAAAACAACATGGAATCAATCAATAAATATCATCAACAGAACCTTTTCCTTCTCGAAGAATTTCTGGATATCCACTGGAAAAATCAATTACGGTAGAAGCATCATTGTCTCCGTACCCACCATCAATGACTAAATCCACAAGATTTTGATAACGCTCGAGAATCAACTCAGGATCAGTGGTGTATTCTAAAACCTCATCGTCGTCATGCACGGAAGTGGCAATAATTGGTCTGCCCAGTTTGCTAACTATACTTCTGGGAATGGAATTATCAGGAATGCGAATACCGATGGTTTTTTTATTGTTCTTGAAAATCTTTGGAATGGTGCTGCTTGCGGGCAAGATACAGGTGTACGGCCCGGGAAGCAGTCGCTTGAGGGTTTTAAAAGTGCTATTCGATACCGACTTTGTGTATTGAGAAAGAAGGGAGAGGTCATCGAAAATAATAGAGAAGTCTGCCTTTTCTGGTTTAATATTTTTTATGCGGGCAACTTTTTCTATAGCCTTGGAGTTATTCAAATCACAACCAATAGAATACACCGTGTCGGTAGGGTAAATGATTAATCCTCCGTCTTCTAATACCTTAACAATTTGCTCAAGGTGTCTCTCGTTGGGATTTTCCTCGTAAAGCCTCAGCAAAAAAGCCATATTTGATTGTTTTTAAAATATGGGCGAAATTACGATATACAGGCATTTTTTAGCTCCACGGATGAAGCTTACTTTTGCAAAAATCATTTTACATTAATGAAGATAGGAATTGTATGCTATCCCACTTTTGGAGGCTCTGGCGTAATTGCAACAGAATTAGGAAAGTACCTAGCCACTAAAGGTCATCAAGCACATTTTATAACGTATGACCAGCCGGTTAGACTAAATTCGCTCGATCCAAATACCTATTATCACGAGGTTAGCATGCACGACTATCCTCTTTTCCATTACCAGCCCTACGAATTGGCTTTGAGTTCTAAAATGGTTCAGGTGATTAAAAAATGGAAATTGGACATACTCCACGTTCATTACGCCATCCCTCACGCCTACGCCGCACACATGGCAAAAAAAATCCTTGCGCAACACGGCATCAATATCCCCGTAATCACCACCCTACACGGCACGGACATCACCCTGGTGGGGAAAAACCCCATTTACCGAGACGCCGTGGAGTTTAGCATCAACGCCTCAGACATGGTTACGAGCGTTTCGGAAAGTTTGAAAAACGACACCGAAAGCTTTTTTCATATTGAAAAAAATATCCGCGTAGTTCCTAACTTTATTGATAGAACAATTTATGAGCGGGAGACCGAATGTTTACGAAAGCAATTTGCCCCGGACGGCCAGCGAATCATTAGTCATATTAGTAATTTTCGCAGCGTAAAGCGAATCCTCGATATCGTGAAAATCTTCGCCGAAGTTCGTTCAGAATACAAGTCAAGACTACTCATGATTGGCGATGGCCCCGACAAAGAACCCGCCCGTGCACTCGCATACGAATTGAACGTAGCAGAAGATATTATTTTCCTAGGTAAAGTTGTGGATATTGAGCGAATACTCAAATGCTCCGATGTATTTCTACTTCCCTCAGAAAAAGAAAGTTTTGGACTCGCGGCATTGGAGGCAATGGCCTGTGGAGTTCCGGTAGTGAGCAGCAACACCGGCGGTATTCCAGAGGTAAATCTTCACGGAAAAACCGGTTTTACCGCAAACGTAGGTGACGTAAAAACCATGGCATCACACGTGAAAGAAATATTTAGCAATGCCGTTTTGGAAGAAAGTCTGCGCGTGGCGGCAAAACGCAGATCACTTGAGTTTGACATAGAAAAGGTGGCGCCGAAATACGAAGACTTATATAAGGAGCTAACCAGCTAATTTGGCCTTTCTGCGATGAACAATCGCCGAAACCGAAATGCTTATTTGGTACAAAATCAATACTGGAATACTCACCAAAATCTGACTGGAAATATCCGGCGGAGTAATGATTGCTGATACGATAAGGGTGACTACAAGCGCATGACGTCGATACTTCCTCATCCACTCCGGGGTAACTAAACCCGCCTGAGATAGGAAATACACCACCAAAGGCAATTCAAAGAGAATAGCACAAGCTAGTAAAATGGACGAAACTGTATTGAGGTAGGACGTAATGGTAACTTGATTTTGCACCATTTCACTCACCTTATATCCTCCAAGAAATTGCACCGATAAGGGAACAATTAAGTAATACGCAAACACCACCCCTAAGGCAAATAGAAAACTGCAAACCAAGATTACCCATCGAGAAGCTCGACGCTCTGAATCTCTTAAGCCCGGACTTACAAAACGCCAAACCTCCCACAGCATATAGGGAAAGGCCAAAATAAATCCTCCAATTAATGACACCCAAATATGGACGGAAAACTGTCCGGCCATTTCCACGTTTTGCAAACTAAAAGGCATCTCTTCTAAACAAAAAGTGCGGCCGTTCCATAAACGACCAGACCAATAACAAAAAAAATCGTAGGTAAAAAAGCCGGGCGTGGCAGGCCCCATAAGTAAGGTGTCTATCAACCACGCTTTCTGGGCAAATAACACCACCGCCAAGACCATAATGGCCGCTACTGATCGTACAATGTGCCACCTCAACTCTTCAAGGTGCTCTAAAAAACTCATTTCGCCATTGGCAGCAGACATATTCTATTATTTGGGCGGGCAAAGATACATGTGACTGTGTTTAAAAAATGAAAACATCAAAAGAACGGGTTGGTTTTCTCAATCTTTTCCTTAAGCTGCTCAATTTGTCTTCCCAAGCGAATAAAAAATCGATTCCGCTCTTTTTCAGAAACTTGTGATATCAAAGAAGATTTGGTTATCTGCCGATCAATATACGCCTTCATATCCGAACACAAGGCTCTATCCGCCGTAACCATATAATTCACACCTCCGTAAGGGAGAAAATAACGCAAATTACCGTTCACCTCGGAGAGTATATGGTTGTCCATAATCAAAATTTCATTGATGTACATTTCAAAGGTGGCACTCGGAAGAGATTTCCCATCGTCAAGTACCGTGTGTCCATTTAACGCACTCTTGTAAATGCGGCGAACCATCAGCCGAAACTGCTCGCAAATTTTTAAAGCTTCATCTTTAGAGGTAAACAATCCCGCCTCATAATAATACTCTATCTGCATGAGTAAACTCGAAGGCGTGGTTTCGTTCCATATTTCTACTACCGGGATGTACTCATACTTTCGATGAATCTCTGTAGCCATATCAATAATTGAAGATGGAATATCGGCCATACTGTAATTCCGATTTTCAATCTTATCAATATGATAGACCGACTTCAACCAAACATACATGCGAAAAGAAGCCAACTCAGGAAATCCGTATATGTGAAAAAAGGGAATGTCTTTAGCCAAGTAATACAACTTCTTCTCCTTACTCTGTTCGATGATACCAAATGTATCAAGATTATTCTGAAGCATCTTCTGAAGATCATCGAGAGAATGAATAAACCGATCGCGCTGAAAAACGATTCTCTCCTCTTTACTCTGCATAATATCGTTTAACGAAAGAGAAAAATGATCGGCTAGCAAACAAGCCTCTTCAAAATCAATACGCGTATCGCCACGTAATCGACGATAAACAGAATCCCTACTTACATCAAGTATATCCATTAAGGTCTCAACCAACGACCGATTGGGAGGCAACTGAGACTCTATGGCTTGAAACAATGCACTTTGAACTTCAAAAAATTGGCGATTCATAATTATTTCGCATAATATTTCCGCAAATATCGCAATTATTTTTGAAATAATAGCGACGATTTGCGAAAAACAATACAAACACTAGTGGTAAAAGAAAAACACCTATGTTTATTACGTTTTATGCTACACAGATATTACGCACCATCGTTTTTCAATACAAAAAATCGTTTGCATCATCAGACATTTGCCATGTCGAAAAAAACAAATCAATCATTTCGACTGAACCTAACCTTTAAATTTGAAATCATGAAAAAGTTAAGTTTTCTTTTTATCGCTACATTTATTAGTATAGCCTCTTTTGCGCAGCGTCCTCCAGTATTGCGCGATACCTCAACCCCAATTATTGAACCTTTAAAGCTTTCCGGCCCCCGCGTTGGCATTATTGGTGTTCTAGAAGCTGATTATAGCCGTCTCTACGAAATCTCAAATTATTTCTCTGAAGATAATCCTGTTCACCCTGTTCTTTCAACCTTTGGATGGCAATTTGAAACGCAGTTTTTTGCTGCACCAAATGGTACTGCTGGTTTGATAGAGTTTATCCCTCTCGTATCCGGCTTTGAACAAGGATTATTTATTCCTTCGTTGAATATGATTTTCGGCTTGCGCACAGCCGAAGGTATGGAAGTAGGGTTTGGTCCGGGAATCAGTATCTTGGGAACAGGAATCATTGCCGCTGCCGGTTACAACTTCCGCAGTGAATACTTAAATATCCCAGTAAATCTTGCTTATGTGCAGGGTAGAGAAAGTCAGAGAGTTGTACTTACCGTAGGTTTTAATCTTCGTAGAATGTAGGTTCGAAGATCCACTTAAATGTGGAGTGAAACCGCCTCAATAATTGGGGCGGTTTTTTTATTACCCAAACGGAAGGTGCAGCAAAATAATGATATTCCTACCTTGTTCGGGCAAATTGAGTAAGCGATATCTACTCAAGTGATGCATGTAGAATGTATCGCCAATGTTTGTCCCCCGAATTTGCAATTCCACCGACTGCTTACCAATAAGCATGCTTGCCCCAACCCCT
>JBHYFA010000115.1:0-7234 GCA_051859825.1 Schleiferiaceae bacterium | reverse complement strand
TAAGCTGGATATTTCCTTTGACACTCAGCTTTGTTTTTCTTTTAAGTATGCAAATTGGAGCTGTACAAACATCTGTCATGGATTTCTTTACGGGAACAGCTCTACAAAAAAGTGTTTTATGGGAGCTCCGTTTACCGAGAAGTATTGGCGCCATGTTGGTAGGGGCTATGTTGGCCGTCAGCGGTGCGGCACTTCAAGGAATATTCAGAAACCCCCTTATAGATGCTGGGATAATTGGAGTAACAACCGGAGCTTCATTTAGTGCTGTGCTTGTGCTGGCTCTTGGATTTGCATTTCCTGCTGCTATTCAGCAACTTTTGGGAATATACATTCTTCCCGTATTTGCGTTTATTGGTAGTTTATTGGTTTGCCTAGTCATTTATCGCTTTAGCAAAAGGTGGGGTAAAACAGACATTCACCTTCTCATACTTGCCGGAATTGCACTCAACGCCATTTTTGGAGCTCTTACAGGATTTATTATTTATCTCTCAGATGATATTGCTATCCGCTCTTTTACATTTTGGTCGATGGGAGACTTAGGAGGTGTAACTTGGCAAAAATTGATGATTGTTTTTCCTGTAGCCATTTTTTCAATGTTTTTCTTTTTGTCGAAAGTCAAATCACTTGATGCCCTATCGCTTGGTGATTCTACCGCATTTTCGTTAGGACTTCACCCAGATAAAATAAATAAGTCCATCATTTTTGTTTCGGCTCTTTGTGTGGGGGTAGCTGTAGCCTTTTGCGGGGCTATTGGATTTATTGGATTAGTTGTGCCTCACATCATACGCACGTGGTTCGGGCCTTCCCACCGCTTGGTTATTCCGCTATCAATTTGGGGAGGTGCAATACTCCTGCTCTTGGCAGACGTTTTTGCAAGGACGCTCATTCAGCCTGCCGAATTACCAATTGGTATAATAACTTCTGTAGTGGGAGGGCCTTTTTTCCTGTACTTATTGTTCAAAAGTAAAAAACAGGTAATATGATATCAGCATCAGGTTTAACTCTGTATAAAGGAGAAAGAATAATTCTTAATGATATTTCTTTGGAAATACAAGCGCATCGTTTTACTTCGATAATTGGTAGGAATGGTGCCGGAAAATCTACCTTTCTTTCGATACTATCGGGTGAAGAAAAAAAGTACACGGGTAAGGTTGAGATTTTCGGAAGAAACATCCGAGAGCTTAGTATTGGCGAAATGGCACAGTACCGGGCTATTCTTCCTCAACAAAGTGAATCAGGATTTTCGTTTACCGCTGAAGAAATCATTCGTCTAGGAGCATTTCCTCATAATTATCAAGAGAGTAAGATCAATTATACATTGGAAATGATTGTTGACGAACTCAAGCTTTCTCCTCTAAGAAATCGAAATATTCAAACCCTTTCTGGTGGGGAACGTCAAAAAATAAACTTCGCACGGACTTTAATGCAAGTGTTTTTAAGCGAGCATGAAACGCCATTTGTGCTTCTGGATGAACCGGCCAATAACCTCGATTTATCTTGCCAACAAGAGATATTTAGCCTTTTAAAAAATCTATGCTTAGAAAAAAAGCTAAGCGTAATTGCCATTATTCACGACATCAATCTCGCGGCTCAGTACAGCGATGATTTTATTTTGCTAAAAAATGGCCAACTGCTAGAGTGTAGCCCGGCTGAATACTGTCTTAAAGCCGATAAGCTGGAAAATGCACTTGGGCATCCAGTAGAGGTCGTTTATCACTCCTGTTCCAATTGTCCTTTAATAATCCCAAGAAAACAAACTCTAACAATCTAAACTTTTGAATCATGATCGAAACTGAAAACAAATCATCCATCGCACGAGCCTATGAGCATTTGTTGGTTGAGAATCCGAAAATTCGCTTTAGAGACGCAGCAGAACAACTGAATGTATCTGAGGCTGAATTGCTTTTTCATACAAAAATGGGAACACTCCTGAATATCACACCTGAAACATGCATTGAGGCATTCAAAGATTTTGGCAGGGTAATGTCACTCACCAGAAATGAAGCTTGTATTCTTGAGCATAAAGGGGAATTTGAGGAAGTAGAAATTTCTGGTCCTGTTGCTACAGTTATTGGCCCTATTGAAACCAGAGCTTTTTTTCACGGATGGAATCATTTTTTTGCGGTAGAGCAGCGCAAAGGAACGGGGATTATGCGCAGTATTCAGGTGTTTGATCGTTTTGGCGATGCGGTTACCAAGGTGTTTATTCTCAATGACAAACCTAATTCTGCCTATGAACAACTAAAAGCTAATATCAGCCAATCTGAAAGTTTTAATGTTGATAAGGATGAACTAAAAAATCAAGTGACACCAAGTGTAGATAAAGAAACTTTTGTAGCGGCATGGAAAGCAATTTCTGATCCGCACGACTTTTTTGGAATGCTTCGTAATCACAATATTGACCGTTTTTCGGCAATGAAATTAGCAGAAGGGGAATGCACTTTCCCATTTCCATCAGCAAAAATCCCCGAGCTTTTGAATCAGTTATCGGATAAAAATATGCCGGTGATGATTTTTGCCGGAAATCGAGGAAATATCCAGATTCATCAAGATGTAGTAAAGAAAATTGTTCCCTTACACACGGACGATGGAAAGTTTTGGATAAACGTAATGGATCCGGACTTTAATCTGCATCTAAGAATGGATTTGCTTGATAAAAGCTGGATTGTTTATAAACCATCTCCCGACGGTCCTGTATGGTCAATTGAAAGTTACGATATAAATAATGAGATTGCCGTACAGTTTTTCGGCTTGCGAAAGCCGGGAATTCCTCAGCCAAAAGAGTGGAAAACACTCATTGATGCTTTAGTGTAAAAGAACACATAATCAAATGTTTACATTTTTTATCCCTATTAGGGTCAGGTTTTTTATTGGCTTTTTCTTGGCTTTTTGTCCAATTTTGAACGCCCAAAATGTGGATACAATACCTGAGCGGCTAAAGGAAGTTGTAGTAACAGCCTCCCGAACAGATATGCTGCTGGAAAATGTACCCATGCCCATATCGGTAATCACTCGTGACGAATTGCTGAAAATTGGAGCACCTCGAATTACGGAAGTGCTCCAAGAGCAAACAGGAATTCAAATTGTTTCAGATCATGGTGTTGGCATTCAAATGCAGGGAATGGGCTCGGATTACGTGATGATTATGCTCAATGGCGAGCCTTTGATTGGCAGAACAGCAGGAACATTTGATTTAAACCGAATAGGAATTCATAATATTGAACGAATAGAAATCATAAAAGGTCCAGCCTCGGCATTGTATGGAAGTGAAGCTATGGCTGGGGTAATCAATATTATTACTCGTAAAAATCTGGAAAAGGGACATCGCGTGGAAGTAGCTACCAGCTACAGGTCGTTTAATACCTCCGATTTGGATATCGACTATCGTTTCACAAATGGAAAAACCGAGACGGGAATCGCCTTTAACCGTTTTTTTACCGAAGGAATTCGTACGGATAATGCACAGTTCCCAAATGTTCAAGCATTTACCTTTAGTCCTGAATTTCGTTGGAAATTATCCAAAAACCTTAGTCTAGATATTACTACTAGACTGTACAATGAAACACAATCCTCAGGATTTGATATTTCTGGCGAGGAAGTGATTCCTATTAACTCGCAGGGTGTGAGGAGGGAGTACACATTTTTACCCAAACTCACCTGGGTTCCCAATATGAAAAACCGCTTTCAGCTTAGGCAGTACGCTACTTTATTTAGATTTGATGAGGAGTGGACAAGAATGAGTGATGCTAGCATGTACAGTTCTTCTTTCTTTCATCAAGATTTTTTCAGAACGGAAATCCAGCACGACTATATGCCAAACACTAAGCATACTCTTACTACAGGTGGGGGCTTTGCTCCGGAAATGGCTTCAGCAACCCGATTTATCGATGCAGGGACTTTCTTGGCGGGATATGTTTTTGCACAGCATTCTTGGAATATCAATCAAAACATCAATGTTCTTTACGGTGGTAGGTATGATGTTCATGATGCTTACGCTAACCGATTTAGTCCTAAAGCAGGGCTTAATGTAAAGGCAAATAATGAATTAAGTTTTCAAGCGTCTATAGGCGGCGGATATAGAGCCCCTGACTTCAGACATTTATTACTTGATTTTTCTAACCCAGTTGCGGGTTACAGCGTTTTTGGAGCGCTTAACGCAACAGATCGCTTGCAAGAAATGCAGGCTATTGGTCAAATTGACGCAGTTTTTATTTCAACAGAAGATTTTGGCTTATTGAAGCCCGAGCAATCCATGTCATACAATCTAGGATGGAGATATAATCCGGCTAACTATGGTGGAAGGTTTCGGTTTTCGGGCAATTTCTTTTTAAATAATATTTCCAATCTCATCGAATTCTTTCCTATCGCACGAAATACGCAAGGCTTTAACATTTTTAGTTATCGAAACATTTCTCGCGTGAGAACCTACGGAAAAGAAGTAAATGCGTCAGTGAGGCTGAATAACAACTGGAGCGTATCCTTGGGATATGAATATTTACGAGCAGAGGACTTAGATGTACTTGAAGCCTTAAATGCGGGAGAGATATTTAGGAGAAATTCAGCCGGAAGCGTTGAAAGAGTAGGGCGTAATGATTACTTTGGATTGTTTAATAGGGCAAGACACAGCGGTAATTTTAAAATCTTTTACTCTAACTCATCCGGTTGGGGAACATCCTTGCGAGCCATCTACCGCGGCCCATTCCCTTTTGGTGATATCAATGGAAATGGTATTGCAGATACCCCAGACGAGTTAGCCCCCTGTACTTTATTGCTAAATTTTCGAGTGGAAAAAACAATCAATAGGAGTGTTCATGTAGAAGCCGGACTCAATAATATTCTGGGACAAATAAACATGTTTGAACCTACTGTTGCAGGTCGCATTTGGTTTGTAGGCGCACGCTACACTTTTAATAAAGCAGAAAAACGAAGTAACGAATAACAATACAGTCATATACGGTTGACTTAAAGCGTACCGTGTAACCTTTTTTAATTCTAATTTATTTACTTATGAAAAAAATCGCTCTTTTATTAACACTATCTTCCACATTATTAATTGGATGCTCTAAAGATGATGACAATTCAACCAATGGGGGAAGTTCAGCGGAAGTTAAAACAGTTATTGACTTGCCGGCCGATGAAGGAACTACTTTTTTTAGTTTACGCACTAATTCTATCATTCCAGCAGAAGATTCTGTGGGACTTGATTGGGACATTGCTTTTAACGCGACCAACATTTACTTAAACGGAGGAATAAGTGGACCCGGGCAGGCTGCTGGTCAAGTGCTGACAGGAATTTTTGACGAAGTAGTTGAGGCGCCTAAATCGGGTTACAGTATAGACGAAGAGGCTGCTCTTGCACTTTCTCCAGCCGCCGGCAATGCGTGGTATATTTATAACGACGGCAACAGTATGCCTCCCTTTGCTATTCTTATGATTCCCGGTCGTGTTGTTCACGTGAAAACCGCTGACGGTGGTTTTGCAAAAATTGAATTGCTCAGCTACTACAAAGGAAATCCGGATACAGGAACCCCTGAATTTGCTAACCTTCAAACCCGTCCGGCATCAAGGTTTTATACTTTTCGTTTTGCTTTGGCAAATGAAGATGGAAGGTATTAGAAAGTATTCCCTGAACGTCAAGCAAGTTTTTTGAAATCAAAAAAGCCAAACGACACTTCAATGTTGTTTGGCTTTTTTTGTCGGGATGACAGGACTTGAACCTGCGACCACACGCCCCCCAGACGTGTACTCTACCAACTGAGCTACATCCCGTTTTGAGGGCTGCAAAAATAGTATGGAATGATTATAAAACAATAGTTGGATTGTTTTTTTTGACACCAAACATTTTGATGGGAGTAACCTAAGTTCCAAATGACTTATTATCGTTTTTCCACCCAACGGTATGATGTACATTTGCACACCAAATTTTTAAAGATATTAGATTATGAGCGATACTCCTGAACGTATTACGTGTTTGATTATTGGCAGTGGCCCCGCTGGATACACTGCGGCTATTTATGCAGCAAGAGCAGACTTAAAACCGGTGATGATTACGGGTTTGGAAATGGGGGGGCAGTTAACCACCACCACTGAGGTTGAAAATTTCCCAGGATATCCAGAAGGTATTCAAGGGCCTGAGATGATGGAAGAGTTTAAAAAACAAGCCGAGCGTTTCGGAACAGATATTCGCTTCGGTTATGTTTCTTCAGTTGAGCTTTCTAAGGAAGTTGGAGGGTGGCATAAAGTAACCGTTGATGAATCAAAACAAATTGAGGCACGCACGGTGATTATTTCTACCGGAGCTTCAGCCAAATATTTAGGTTTAGATTCTGAAAAACGTTTGATGGGTCACGGTGTAAGTGCTTGTGCCGTTTGCGATGGATTCTTTTTCAAAGGTCAAGAAACCATCATCGTTGGGGGAGGAGATAGCGCTTGTGAAGAGGCGTCTTACCTTTCTAAACTTTGTCCGAAAGTAACCATGCTCGTTCGTGGCGATCAGATGCGTGCCTCGAAGATTATGCAAGATCGTGTAATCAATACACCTAATATTGAGGTTCTTTACAATACGGAAACAGTGGAAGTTTTGGGTGACAAAACCGTAACGGGTGCGCGTGTTCGCAATCGTAAAACGGGTGAAGAAAAAGAAATTGCAGCTCAAGGATTTTTTGTAGCCATCGGACATAAACCCAATACCGACATTTTTAAAGGTCAATTGGATATGGATGAAGTGGGATATCTGAAAGCAGTTCCCGGAACATCAAAAACCAATCTTCCGGGCGTTTTTGCCACCGGTGATGCCCAGGATAAACACTACCGTCAGGCAGTTACGGCAGCAGGCTCTGGTTGTATGGGGGCATTGGATGCCGAGAGATATCTTGCGGCTTTGTAGGTATTGAACTTTACCGCATAAAAAAATCCCTGGTAGTATTTCTATCAGGGATTTTTTTGCATAACGCCGCTCTCGGACTTTATAGACAGCCACTATATTAATCGGATGCCGTCGTTATCTATACGTATAACCCGCTGCTTATACAACGCCCCAATCGCCTTCTTAAACACCTTCTTACTCATTTGAAAATTAGCATAAATATCCTCCGGACTGCTTTTATCATTGAAGGGAAGAAAGCCACTTTTGCGATCTAAAGCTTGGAGAATTTTCTCGGCATTGGGTTCAACCTTTCGATATCCAAAAGGCTCCAAGGATAAATCAACGCCTTTATCGTCACGGATTTTTTTT
>JBHYFA010000114.1:0-7466 GCA_051859825.1 Schleiferiaceae bacterium | reverse complement strand
TGGTCCGACAAAAACAGCTATCAAAAACACTAAGTAAAACGGATAAGTATTTGAAAGCGTACTAACAGCATCTTCATGTACAGTATTATAATCATAAATTGAATGATATACTGTAAATAAGATTATACCCAGAAAAAACTGTATTAAACAGTAATAAAATATTTTTTTTAAAGTTTTTTCTTTCATAATCAATTTATTACAAATAGGCTACAAAAATACACCAAAAAGAGAACTCTAATTGGTGTATTTTAAAAAACTGAATTCTAAGTATTTAATCGTTTAGCAAGGGTTTGGGTCACACTTTACATCACATCTCGAATACGTTTATATTTAGACTATCCCAAAATTAGGATAAAATAAAATTAGAAAAATTACTCTATTCGTTTAATCTCCAAGCCTCCCTTATCATTCAGAAAAAACACCACGTTGTTGTGCATTCGGATGTTAGTGACAAAAGAGTCTAATTTAGTGCATGTTCATTGAATGTAAATGCCAAAGCATTATACAGATTAAAGTAAGGATATAAGCTGACAAAGCGCTAAGTTTGTCAGTCTATTGCCTGATTATTGTAGCTGTAAATCACTACCGAAACAGCATACACTCAAACCCAATTCAAATGAATATTATTTTATTAAACGGCTGTCCTTGGTAAAAGAACTTTCCAATGTATTATTGTGAATCGGTATAAACTACTGTGAATCGCTACCCATGAAAATCACCTCCCTCAAACTAAAAAACATTCACTCCCTACGCGGGGAGCACGAGATAGATTTTGCCAACGGGGCATTGGCGGAAGCGGGTTTGTTTGCCATTACCGGCCCAACCGGCGCGGGAAAATCAACCTTGCTCGACGCGATTACCTTGGCGTTGTTTAGGTCCATTCCGCGCGTAGGACGCATATCACCCGAACAAATCAAATCCCAAGGCATCATCCTCACCCACCACACGGATGAGTGTTATGCCGAGGTGACGTTTAACGTCAACGGAAAAGACTACCTCGCCCATTGGAGCATCGCGAAAACGCGAACCGGAGAAAATTTTCGTTCACCCAAGCACGAACTCTCCGATGCCGCCACCGGAAAAATCATCTGCGACCGTTACAGCGATACGGTCAAAGAGGTGGAAGCCACCATCGGTTTGACCTACGACCAGTTTGTCAAGGCCATGCTGCTGGCCCAAGGGGAGTTTGCCAAGCTCCTCAAGGCCGACGCCAAATCGCGCGACCAGTTGCTGGAAGACATCACCGGCGCACATATTTAC
This sequence comes from Schleiferiaceae bacterium, assembly GCA_051859825.1. Taxonomy (GTDB): domain Bacteria; phylum Bacteroidota; class Bacteroidia; order Flavobacteriales; family Schleiferiaceae; genus CSBr16-58. The sequence goes on along the minus strand of JBHYFA010000114.1, from coordinate 6,206 downwards.
CGGCGCATTGGAAAGGCCGTATTCGAAAGACACAAGCACCGCAAACAAGAGCTTGATAAAACCAAACTCATCCTCGACCAAATAGAAGTCTTTGACGAAGACACCCGCAAAGGTTTTGTCAAAGAGATCAAAGAACTTACGGTCGTAGTCAAGGCGCTGGAAAAAGACCTTAAGGCCATCGGCAGCATCATCGAGGTCAAGAAAAAGCGGGAAGACTTGCTAAAACGCGAAGAGAGTGTAAACAAACGCCTGGAACGTTGGCAAGACAAGCAAGCCCAATGGACCGAAAACAGCAAACGCCTCGAACGCCACGAGCAATTGGCACCTTTCCGTGAGCCTTTGCAAGCAATCCAACTACTGGAAAAGGAGCAGGCGAAAATCGTTGCGGACATCGAAAAAACCGAAAAGGCTCTGGCCAAAGCCAAAGAAAACAAAGTCAAGGCAGAAACCCTTGCCCAAGATTTACTCGGAAAATCACCCGCAGATTTCCATCGTGAACTGCGTGAATTTCGCGATCAAATCAACGCCTTAGACGATGCGATTGCTCAGCAAAAAAACACCTACCAAAACCAAATGGACGCTTTTGAACGCTTGCGCAAGTCACTCGCCAAGCGGCTCGGGACATTTGACGAGGATAAAAATGCCGACTACTGGTTAACCCACATCGACGCGGCGCAAAAGGCTCAGGGCATTTTCAATGAGGACGCTTTGGAAAATGCACTTCAGAAAATCGAACTGCGTGAGGGACTGTTGCGCAGCTTTGCCGATCAGCAAAAAATGTTAAACCTATACCAAAGCAATCTGCAAGATTTGCTGGACGAACGCCAAAAAGCCAACGAGAAGCACGCTGAAAACCTTGAGAATTTACAAAAACTCCGGCTAAAACTCGATGATGAAATCCCCCGTCGGGATGCCCTCAAACAAGAGGTGGAGCAGCGCAAACGAGAAGCCGGTTTGGAAGCACAGCGGGCCGATTTGCAGGAAGGCGAAGCTTGTCCGCTCTGTGGCTCCACCGAGCACCCCTATGCCGAGCACCTCCCGGAACTCGACAAAACCCGTGAGCTGCTGTTGGCCGAGCTCGACAAAAACATACGTTTATGGGAAAAAGAGGTTATCGGACTGCAAACCCGCACCAAAGACCAGGATGGCGCTACGAACGCGTTGAACGAAAAAATCAAAGCCACTGAAAAAAACATCACCTCCTGCAACGATGACATGGCGACCTTACGTGAAAAGCTCAACTGGTCGCCCAAGGAAGCCCCCCTGCAAGAAGAAACCGAAGGCTTGAAAAACCAACGCACCGAGATCAGTCGTCTTGGCAATCAGATGGCCTGCGTGAACGACTTGAAAGATGTGCAGGAACTGGAAAAAGCGCTACCCGATTTAGACGATCAAATTCAGGAGAAAACAAAGCAACGCAGAGCGTTATACAGCGGCAGCAGCATCAACGACGACGTGGCCGATTGCATCCAAAAGCGCGATCAGGCCTTAGAAGCGATGATGCGTTTGCAGGGGGATTTGGGCACGTTAATAACCCGTCGCGATGAAACCTCTACCAAGGTTGAGAAGAAAACCACCGATTTACTCCGTGAGGTGGCCGCCTTTGGCATTGCCGATTTAGACGACTTGGCCGCGGGTATTTTGTCGGAAAAGGAGGCCGGCAGTTTACGCACCCAAGCGCAAGCCCTCCAAGAAGAAAAACAAAGCATTGAAGGGGAGCGAAAAAGCATCGCAGAACAATTGGCCGACATCGTTGACCAAGACGAAAGATCTTTGGAGGCGTGTGCACAAGAACAGCAAAACATTACGCAAACGCTGGAAAACTACCGCAGCAACATCACCCGCATCAATACCCGTTTGGAACAAGACGATGCGAACCGCGCCAAGCGAACGGGCATGGAAAAAGATCTGGTCGAACAGGGAAAAGCCTTGGAAGTGTGGCACAAACTCAACATCATGATTGGCGACGCTACGGGCGCAAAGTTTTCCTCCTTTGTGCAGCGACTCACCCTCAAGCAACTGCTCTTGTTTGCCAACGATCGCTTGCAGGGCCTCAGCGACCGCTACCGACTATTCTACACCGACGAAAACGACACCCTGATGGTGGAAGATCTACATTTGGGTAGCACCACCCGCACGGTGAGCTCGCTCTCGGGTGGAGAAACCTTCAAACTCAGTTTGGCCTTGGCTCTTGGCTTATCCGACCTCGCCGCACAAAACGTAAAAATTGAATCCCTCTTCATCGACGAAGGCTTTGGCACCCTCGACAGCGACTCGCTCAATGAAGCCATCGCCACCTTGGAAAACCTGCAAAGTCAAGGCAGCAAATCGGTGGGCATCATTTCCCACGTCGAAGAGCTCAAAGAACGCCTATCGGCCAAAATACAGGTGACGCCAACGGGTAAGGGGTATAGTAGGGTGGAGGTGGTTTCAGGGTAGAGGTTTTGATGAAAAATTGCTATATTTGTTGCCAAACCCACTATAATTTAACGCCATGATTATTTAGAGTCCGTCCATAAAGTGCAAGTGTCTGCTCTAGAAAGTTCGAGAGCGAGGCTTGCGATAATTGAAAATCAAGAGTCCCGACAACTCTTGTCGGGATGACATGGTTTTTTACTTGAGCATAACACCGTCATCGGACTTTATAGACAGCCACTATTTAAGCACAACAAGCTTTTTGGAAACATAATAATCCCGCCTTGAACATAAACCCATGACAAAAAACTCTACCATCAAAACCGGCTTACTTTCCCTCGCATTTCTCGCTCTGGCATTGACATTATCACAGTGCGAAAGAAAAAAACAACCTTCAACCGCTTTCAACCCGGAGTTTTCCCAACACATACAAGGACACACCTCGGGGGTAATTTCTGCAAAATCCACCATTGAAATACAATTTGTTCAAGCACCGCAAAGCGCAAAAAAAGGCCAAAAGGCGGAGGCGGATAAACTCCTGCAATTTCAACCAAAAATAAAAGGAACGGCAGTTTGGAAAGACGAATACACCCTCCAGTTTATCCCGGAAGATGCACTGCCCCAAGGCGAAAGTTTTTCCGCCATTCTAAAGCTCCACAAACTCTTCGATGTACCGAAAGAAATTGAAGAATACGTGTTTGAATTTGGCGTCATCCCCATGCTTATGGTCAAAGGCGCTCAACGCAGCAGCTCCTACCCCGGCGATGTGAAAGGCTACAGCCAAATCAGCGGAAACTTCAAAAGTTCCGACTTCCTCGATGAATTGATGCTAGAAAACATTTTCAGCGTATCACTAAACGGCAAAAAAATCAAACCACATTGGACATCCGACGGCCATAATCACCAATACCAAATCGATAGCATTGTACGCGACAAAAACGATCAACATCTGTCCTTCAGCCTCAACGGAAAAGCAGCGGGCTTCGACCAAAAAGAAAACTTCGACATCCTCATTCCCTCCATCGAGAACTTTCAGGTTACCAACGTACAGTGGAGCAGTGAGGGCGACGGAAAAATCACCATCAACTTCTCCGACCCCATCAATGAAAAATCGATGCAAGCCGGACTCATCACCCTCGACAATCGCGATGATTTTCGCTGGCAGGCGGACGGATCGGTTATCTATCTCTTCCCGAAAAGCAAACCCATCGGAGAGAAAACGCTGGTGATTCACCCGCAAATTAAAAGCATCTTTGGCTATCCACTAAAAGAAAGTACCGAACGAAAAATCGTTTTTGAATCTCAAAAGCCCGCCGTACAATTCATCTCCGACGGAAATATTCTCCCTTCCACCAACGGTCTTCGCGTACCCTTTCGCTACGTCAACCTCCGCGCCATCGACGTAGTGGTGATCAAGATAAACGAACACAACATCCACCAGTTTTTGCAAGTAAACCAAATCAACGAATCGCGGGAACTAAAGCGTGTGGGACGTCCAATCATGCAAAAACGCATCGACCTGACTCCGGGTGATGCTTGGCAAACTGCCGCCCTCGACCTAGAAAAACTCATCCAGCCCGACCCGGGATCACTGTATCGTGTAGAACTCCACATCCGCCACTCCTACTCGACCTACCCCTGTACAACAGACGAAAAATTTGAGGTGGACGCCTCTACCTACGTAACCGATAATTACGATAGACCATCAACGGATTACCACTACTACTGGAATCAACCATTTTACAGCTGGCGCGATAGAGACAATCCGTGTAACCCCACCTACTACTACGAAGGAAACGGCTCAGCGGCGAAGAACCTCATCGCTTCTAATATCGGCTTAACCCTAAAGTCGAACGACCTCGGCGAACACTACATCCTCGCCACAGACCTCATTACAGCTTCACCCCTGAGTGGCGTTCAGGTAGATTTCATGGACTTGCAAAACAACCGGATTGGAGGAATAAAAACCCAGTCGGACGGGATGGCTAAGCTCAAACTCGAAAGGGAAGCCTTCTTAGCTGTGGCCTCACGTGGCAAGGAAAAAACCTACCTCCGCATCGACCAAGGTTCTGCCCTTTCACTATCTTCCTTTCAGGTGGAAGGAACCAAAGTCTCGGAAGGCATCAAGGGCTTTATTTACGGCGAAAGAGGCGTTTGGCGTCCGGGCGACAGTCTATTCCTCAACTTCATCCTCGACGATATTTCCAATCCGCTCCCCAAAGCACACCCCATCGTTTTCACGCTGGAAAACCCCAACGGACAAATCATCGACCGACAGAGCGCCACTACGCCGGGAAAAATATTCCCCTTCACTACGCGTACGCCCGACAACGCTCAAACCGGCCTCTACCTTGCCAAGGTACGCATCGGTGGATCGGAGTTTACCCGCGGCATTCGCATAGAAACCATCAAACCCAATAGACTGAGAATCCAACTCAAACCGCAATCAGGCGAATACCTTAGCACAAACAACCCCAACATCCTCCTTTCTTCCGAATGGCTCACCGGAGCATCGGCGGGCGGGTATCCCCTCAAAGTAGAAATGACCATTCGCAAGGGCAACGGACGCTTTACCGATTACCCGGGCTTCAATTTCATGGATCAGGTAGGCTCGTTTTACTCCACCGAACCCCAACCCATCGAAGGCAAATTAGACGCCAACGGAAACTACGTTATCCAAGCCGAAGTGCGCCAAACCCGCAATATTCCGGGCATGCTGGCGGTGGATGTTTTCAGCAGAGTGTATGAACCGGGTGGCGATTTTAGCATCAACCGCCAAACCATGAACCTCGCTCCCTTCAAATCTTTCGTGGGAATAAAAACTCCCGAAAGCAAAGATTCCCCATGGCTTACCACCGGACGAAACCACAACTTTAGCGTAGTAAGCGTTGACCCCCAAGGCAAAAAACTAAGCAGGAAACTCTCCTACGAAGTGTACCATATCGACTGGTCGTGGTGGTATAATCACAGTCGCGGAGAAGGCATCTACCTCAACGAGCGTTTTTTCACCAAAGTGCAAGAAGGAACGCTGCGAACGGAAAGAGGCGCGGGTAATTTCAACTTACAGATAGACGAGCCAAACTGGGGCAACTACCTCGTTCGCGTGTGCGACGACCAAAGCGGGCACTGTGCCGCTGAAAAAGTCTATATCGACTGGCCTCTCCACGCTCAACGTTCGAGAAAAACCGGTTCCGGTCCGTCAATTTTGCAATTCTGGGCTGAGAAAGATCAATTCTCCGTTGGCGAAAAAGCGGTAATCAATATTCCTTCCGCCAAAGAAACCAAAATGTACATTAGCGTGGAAAATGGCAGCGAAGTATTGCAGCAGTTTTGGATTGATGGAAAGGAAAACTTTACGCCCTTTACCCTCGATATTACCGAAAAAATGGCCCCCAACGTGTACGTCTATGTTGCGCAGTTTCAGCCGCACGGACAAACGGCCAACGACTTACCCATCCGCGGTTTTGGATATTTACCGCTCAGCGTTGACAATCCCGAAAACCGCTTACTTCCTAAAATAGAAATGAAGGAAGAACTCAAGCCCGAGGAGAAATTTAGCGTGAAAGTAAGCGAGCAAAACGGCAGAGCCATGACCTACACCATTGCGATTGTGGATGAAGGCTTACTCGACCTTACCAACTTCCGCACACCTGATCCTCACACCCATTTCTACAGCAAAGAAGCCTTAGGCATACGCACTTGGGATATGTACGACTTTGTGGTGCAAGCCTTTGGAGGAAAAATCGAACAACTCATGGCCATCGGTGGCGGTGATGAATTAACCGGCGCGA
>JBHYFA010000113.1:0-7633 GCA_051859825.1 Schleiferiaceae bacterium | reverse complement strand
AACCTGTAAACCTTTGATTATATGTGAATTTAGAAGCAATCAAGATGGTGCTAAATTAGACATTACAGGTTGAATCGGAAAGATTTTTTTAGCTCGGTGTTGCTTAAAAGATTCATCTGCTATTCTAAAAATCAATGTAAAACACCATCTCAGCACAATGATTTCATTTCCAAATAATTCCCAATATTGGGACAGGGTGTTTTGGTTTTGCTTGGGGTGGTGCACGGCGCTTAACCACATCAATGCCCCCTCATCGAATAACAAACACCGTCCTACGATTTTTTGCCCTCCCCTGCTCCGTGTTATTGTCGGCAATGGGTTTGTTAGGACCAAAGCCGTTGTGGGTCATACGACTGGGTTTAATCCCTCGTTCAATGAGGTAATCGTACACCACTCGCGCACGGTTTTTACTCAACCTGAGGTTGTCTGCATCGTTACCTACATTATCCGTATGACCTTGGATTTCAACGCGTACTTCGGGGTTCAACTCTAAAAACTCGGCAAATGCATTAATGGTTAAGCGCGCCGTGCGGTTGAGCTCAAAACTGTTGGTAGGAAAAACAATGTCGTTTAACCGGTACTCCTCACCCGTTTTTATTTGCCTAACCTCCATTTCTGCCTCTACAATCAAAGCTTCATTTTCCGATGCTGCTGCAACCGGAGCTTCTCCGCTAATCATCTTGCTGCTAAATGCGGCTCCCTTTTTCTGAACCGTAAGCAAATGATCTGTTCCTTGCTCCCTGACTACCACCGCAGCGTATTCACCCGTGATTTCGTCAACGTCTATAATCTGCCTTTCGTCACTAGATAAATTCCGCAACTCAATCTTCGCTTCCGGGTCGGGCTCCTCATTTTCATTGAGCAATTTCCCCCTTACTAAAGTTACCGTTTTAGGACGAATGGATGCGGGAATATCAAAGGTGTAAATATTCCAATTAGCACTTCTCCCCCCTAGTGAATTGCTGGCGAATAACCCGGTTTTACTGTCTAAGCTAACTACCAATCCCACATCGTCATTTTCTGTATTAATTGGATAGCCAATATTTTGCGGCTCACTCCACTCTACCCCATCAACAGAGGAGGAAACAAAAACATCAAACCCACCAAGCCCCGGATGACCATTGCTGGCAAAGTAAAGCGTTTGCCCGTCGCTGTGAATAAATGGCGACTTCTCATCTTTTGATGTGTTGATTTCCGGACCGAGATTTCGCGGCTCACTCCACCCACCCGTCTCCGTGCGTGTACATACATAGATATCGATTCCACCGCGACCTCCTTTGCGGTTGCTGGCAAAATAAAGTCGATCGCCATTGGAACTAATACTCGGCTGCGATTCCCAGCTATCGGGCTTGTTAATGTGATCGCCAACACTTTCGGGAACCGACCAATAATAGCCTGATTTTTTTGAAAAATAAATATCGCAATTTCGATACCCTTCCTTGGTCTCTTTACACACGGTGAAGTAAAGCTCCGTGTTATTGGCATTTATGGAAGGTCCTCCCTCATTCAGCCCTTGATTAAACGGCTCTGGCAGTGGATAACCCTCGTCAAAATTGCCGTCATCTTGGCGCTGCGCTGAAGAAAACCATTCTTTCACATTCTTACGATCTACTGCCGGCCCTCCATACTTATCGCGCTCTTCTATTCTACGCGTAAAAAACACAAACTGCATATCGGGTGAAAATACAGCCAGATATTCATCATTACTTGTGGTTACATTGAGAAGCGGCATTGGGTTGAACGGAACCGGGTTTTCCAAAAGTCGCTTTCTCACATCTTCTTCACCGAGAATTCTCAATGCCTGATTGGCCAATTGTTTTTCACGTTCCGGGTGCGTGGTGTACTGTCGTAGCAACTCCATACCCCTCTGCTCATTGCCATTTTCCAGCATAATTACCCCCAACTTGAAAATAACTTCGGCTTTGTAATCAGGACAAATACTCAGCAGTTTTACCCACACGGCCTCGGCCATTTTCAAGTTACCACTGCGAGCCTGAAACTCCCCGTAGTAATACAGGGCATGCGGATTATTCTCATCGGAGCGCACCGCCAGTTCGAGATTTCTCTTTAGCTCACTCTGATTTTTGGCAGCCCAGGCTTTTTGAGCACGTAAAAATTGATTTTGTGAAACTTCTACAATCTCACGATCACACTCTCCGAGCTCGGGCTGTGCCACGGAAATACTTATGGATAAAGCCCCACTAATCAGCAGTGCCCACTTTTTCTTCAGCATCTTTAATTAATTTTTCTGCGCGTGATTTGGCTTCATTTTCAATTTGATCGGCACGACGATTTGCCTCATCTTCGGTTCGCTTGGCATTTCTATCTGCCTCAGCAATAACACGGTTTCCGGCCTCTGTAGCCAATCTGCGCTGAATAGGATTACTACCGGCATCAGCAAGTTGTTTATCTACCTGAGCACGAGCCTCAGAGCGGATTCTATCGGCGGCATCTTTACCGGTTTTTCGCACGTTGTCTGCTTCCCGCTTGGCAACACGCACAATCTCGTCGGCTTGCTTACGCGCATCCTCCAATAACTTTTCCATTTCGGCCGTAACGCGTTCTTGAGCCTGTTGCTTTACATTATCTACCTGTTGTTGAACAGCATCACGAGCCTTGTCTTTTAGGTCATCAACGATATCTCTACCCATATCACCCAAATCTGTGCGAATGGTAGGTCGCTGGAAAGTACCGCCAATATTTACCTTGAGCGGCACATTACCACTTTTCACACCGATGCTGCTCAAGAGATTATTGGCTTTTACCCCACTAATGGGAACTTGCAGGTTCATCACAAAATCCAAACTTTGATCTAAACCGCTGCTTCCTTCAATAGTGCCCTTGTAGTTGTTTCCATTAAGATTGGTTTCCGCCAAGTATAATCGTCCATTTTCAATTTTAAAATCGGCTCTAGTCGCCTGTAAAATGAGTGTTTTATAATCGTCGTTGCGCAAAAAGGAAGACACCTTTTCTGTAGCCTCTGTTTGCATGGCCAATCTACTGGTGCGCAGCAATCCATTTGCCATCAATGTATTCAAATCAGGCGTGGCGTCACTGAGTAGTTCGGTACTCATGGAAAATTGGGTAGAGAAAGTACCGTCTGTTCCGGCAAAAACCGGAGCAAAGGATTTCACCATGTCCATGGCTTCATACGCCTTTTTAAATGCCATATTTTCAATTTGCATATCAAAATCCGCTCTGGGCTTTTCGGGTTTTGTATCAAATGTTCCTCCAATGGATAGCGGCGCATCGAGCAAAACCATTTTGGCATTTATCTTCATGGCCTCATCTACCAAATGAACATTTCCCGAGAAATTCGATAAATCCATATTATCGTAGATAATCTTTTGAGCCTGAGCACTGATAACAAAGTCAATGTTTGCCGGAAGTTTCAAATCTTCAGAGGTCATTGGCTGTGGTTCTGCATCTTCATCCGTAGAAGCTTCTTCTTCACCGGCAAAGAGCATAAGTTCATCTAAATTAAACACTTTTGATGAAGCACTAAATCGGCCAACTAAAGTGGTATCAGAAAGCACATAGGCTAAAATATTGTCGAGGCGGCCATTGGCTTCAATATCCGTTGACCCCAAATTCATTCGCAATGCTTCAATTTCTAAATGTCTGGGCGATAGATTTGCCGCAGCGTAGGGAATAGTCACCGGCATAGGCATATCGCTATCGTTGTACTTGAAAGAAGTAATTTCTCCTCTCCCCTTGGCCGTGATATTGTTATAACGCTCATTTTCAACATCTGATAAGCGTGTTGCCAGTTCCACATCTACATCAAATAGGCCGTCGATTTCCATTCCGTCTTCAAGGTGAACAACTTTGGAAAGATCGGCAAGATTGAGTTTACCTAAAGCGGCAAACTGAATGGCGGGGTCACTCATTGGCGTGGCTAAGGACATGGAAGCCTTAAAATCTTGATTGGCCATTCGCATGGCAAACTGATACACATTCAATTTCATTCTGTCTAAGTCTCCACCCGGATGCTTCAGTGATGCATCGAGATTCACATTTTCAATGGCTGATGGCAAATCAGGATATCGAATATTTCCGTTACTGGCCTTCATTCGGATATCCATGGCAGGATACATATCGTAGCGACCGTCGTACGTACCAGCGATCTTGGCTTCAACCAAGCAGCTTCCATCGACTTTTAAACCCTGAAAATCATCCATAAAATAGGCCGGAATCAGTGATACAATCTGGCGAAAATCTGAATTTGCGGTGGACAATTCCAAATCCATTTCCATATCCTCATCATTCATTTGCAGAAATCCCCCCGCGTTTAGGCGTAATTCGTTTAAGCTTGCATAAGAATTATCGAGAATATCAATGCGCATACTTGATTGATTCACACGCGTATTGAAGTCGGACTTTGCACCCACGTTGGAGAGAAAGGCTATACCGTCCATTTTAACGAGCAATCTGGCAATATCGGTTTTGGTGAAAACCTCAACGATTTCTTGGGTAAAGTTTCCTGAGAGCTGGTGATTTAAGCCCTCAATTTCTACATACATATCATCTTCCCGATCATCGTAAATGAGGGAGAGATTATCGATTCGCAAACTTCGCAAAGCAAGTTTAAAACTCGACTCCTCGACTTCCTCTTGTGAAGTTTCTGTTAACTCATCATCAGACTTAACAATATCGTAATTTACCAGTAGAGAATCGAGAACCACCACATGGAAGGCCGGTTTGATGAGGGCAATGGTTTTTATTTCAATTTCGTCGCCACGAATAACACTCATCAAATTCAACGTGAGTCGAAAGCGTTCAATATCAACCAATCGAACATCAGCAAAGGTGTCTAAGCCCTGAACACTGAAATCGTCTATACTAAGTGAAAAATCTGGAAATGAGCGTATTAAACTCAAACTCACATCTCCAAAATCTACCTTAGCATGGAGGTTTTCATTGATTTGCTTGCGAATTAAATCAACAATTTGTGACTTAAACAATACCGGAGCTAGAATTACTACCCCCAATAGAAAGAGGAAAGTGAAGCCGAGATACTTTAAAATCTTTACCATAGTGCGTATTTTTCAAAGGATTTGTTGAGACGTATTATAACTCGTTTCTGCTATGCATAACGCAGCTATCGGACTTTATAGACAGACACGAATTAGAGTCTGTCCATAAAATCAAAGTGGCTGGTCTAGAAAGTTCGAGAGCAAGGCTTGCGAAGGTTGAAAAACAGTGAGTTTACATCAGTAAAAGACCTTTTTTTCAACCGAGCATAACGCAGCTATCGGACTTTATAGACAGACACGAATTAAAGCCCCAAATTTAGTAAATAAATACGTGCCATAGATGTAGTGTTTTTTTTGCTGTTCTATTTTGTGAAAGCTAATTTTTGGGTACAAAAAATTCATACTGAGATAACAATTATGTAACATGTCTAATTGGAAATCGCCGAACATTTGCAGCATTGAAACCACCAAATCAAGACATGAAATCAATAGCCTTTAGTTTTCTTTTAACGAGCATTTCCTTTATAGCTCAAGCGCAAAAAGCCAGATTCTCGGGAGTGATAATCGGAGAAGATAAAGAGGCTTTAATCGGTGTAAATGTTGTTCTCAAAGGTGCTTCGGGAGAATTCGGCGCATCAACGGGTTTAGACGGCGATTTTGTAATTGAGAATATCAATCCCGGAAGTTACAATCTCAACATCACTTACATTGGTTACGAAACACAAAATCAATCGCTAACTTTTACTGCCGGAGAAAATAAAAAACTCAACCTTGTATTAAAGGAGTCAGCCGTATCGCTAGGTGTTGCAGTAGTAACCGCCGAGAGAACCTTTAACACGGAAAAAACGCTGGTGTTAGCTACCAAAGATGCTAGGGAAGTTGTTTCGGGCATTTCGATGCAGCAAATTAGTCGTTCAATGGACGGAAATGCGGCTCAGGTAATGCAGAGGATTCCGGGTGTTACCATCGTAGGAAACCGCTTTGTAATGATTCGTGGTATTAGCGAGCGCTATAACAGCGTAATGATTAACAACCTTATCGCACCTAGCACCGAGGTAGATAAAAGAACCTTTTCATTTGACTTGCTCTCAAGTAGTTCCATCGACAGAATGATGGTTTATAAAAGTGGTGCGCCAGATATGCCCGGTGATTTTGCCGGTGGGGTTATCCAAATTCACACACGCAATGAAGTTCCGGAAAACTTTACCAAGCTGCATTTTGATATTGGATACCGAAACAACACCACGGGGAGAAACTACTTCCAAAGTGAGGGTTCTTGGACTGATCGCTTGGGGTTTGACAATGGATTTCGTGCTTTGCCTTCTAACTTTCCTTCAACAGACGAATATCAAAATCTCAGTAATGGTTCTGAAGAAAAAGCCCGCTTAGCACAAGGCTTAAATAATAACTTCATGCCTACTCAGAGGTTTGCCCTTCCCGATTATGGCGTGGGTATAAGTATGGGTCGGGTGAAAAAATTTGATAACGGAAGAACGCTGACTTCCTTCAACGCCTTCAACATCAGTAGTGGCTACCAATTTTATCAAAGAAGCTTCAACCGCTACTTTGAGTGGGTAGATCAAACCCAAGACATTCTTCCCTGGGAAAGCTATGTAGATGACTATTACTCACGTGAAGACAAAGTAAATATTCTCTCAAACTGGACGTATAATTTGGGAAATGGAAAAACCATAAAGTTCTCAAACTTCCTTACCCAGATTGGTGAAAACGAAACCATTATTCGTCGTGGACAAAACTTCTTGCAAAGACCCGACGACGAATGGAAAAACTATCTACTCGGATATCAAAGTCGTACCATTTATACCAGTCAGCTAGAAGGCAATTTTCTTCGAGATAAAGACCGTTTTGACTGGGTTGTAGGCTTCAGCTACTTAGGGGAAGATGAGCCAGACTTGCGCCGTTTCCGCACCTATCGCCGACTCGCTGCGGGTGATGAAGATCCGTTTATTATGCAGCTTCCACCCTCTTCAAACATCTTTGAAACGGGAAGGTATTGGGGAAATCTACAAGAAACGTCCAATAGCTTACGACTAGATTACACCAAGGAAATTGGAATGGAAGGAAAGTTAAAGAGAGAAATTAAAGTTGGCTACATGAGCGAATACCGTTCAAGAACTTTCAACAGTAGATACTTCTCATACCTCTACCCTGGCTTCAACGACCCCACAATAGGTGAAGAACTCATTCGATTGCCACTTGACCAAATTTTCGATCCGGAAAACATTCGTGCACGCAACGGTTTTGCATTTGAAGAAGGTACGCGTCCTATTGACTCTTACAACGCATCCAATTTTCTGAATGCCATGTACGCCAAAATCGTTTATCCATGGAGAAGATTCACTTTCTCTGGAGGGGTTCGTGGAGAGTATAATGTGCAGCGTCTTTTCTCTTTCGATAATATCGGAGACGTTGAAGTGAATAATCCCATTTTCGCAACGCTGCCATTTGCCAACATTATGTACATGGTAAATGAGAAAAACCAGGTTCGTATGAGCGCCATGACCACGGTAAACCGTCCTGAATTTCGCGAACTTGCGCCTTTCCTATTCTACGATTACAAACTACAGGCTGGTCGTTTTGGAAATCCTGATTTAGAAATGGCCACCATTCAAAACTTTGATGCACGCTGGGAATAT
>JBHYFA010000112.1:1594-7665 GCA_051859825.1 Schleiferiaceae bacterium | reverse complement strand
TGAAAAACAGTGAGTTTACATTAGTAAATGACCTTTTTTTCAACCGAGCATAACGCAGCTCTCGGACTTTATAGACAGCCACTATTTAAGTTGTTGCTGCCACAACCATGCTGACTCCGCAACCTCCTCAAGACTGCGCTTCGCCTTCCACTTTAACACACTTTCGGCTTTTTGCGTATCCGCCCAAATTTTCTCCACATCACCCTCTCTCCTATCGGAAAAACGATAATTTAAATTTATGGAATTGGTTTTCTCAAAAGCTTGAATAACCTCCAAAACGGTATTCCCCTTGCCCGTACCGATATTGAAGAAATCTACCTTCTCATTCTCAGACATCTTGCTCGCATATTCAATGGCTTTTACATGTGCCTCAGCAACATCCATTACATGAATAAAGTCGCGGATAGCTGTACCATCTTTGGTGTCATAATCTTTTCCGAAAACGACTAACTCTTCTCTAATTCCCGCAGCTGTTTGAGTAATAAATGGCATCAAATTACTTGGAACACCATTAGGTAACTCCCCAATTAAGGCCGACTCGTGCGCACCAACTGGATTGAAATACCTCAATAAAATGGCTTTGAAATTTGTTTTTAGCGAAGCGTATTCTTCCAACATTTCCTCCCCAATACGCTTGGAGTTACCGTAAGGCGTTAAAGAGATTTTTCTCGGCGTTTGCTCTGTAACCGGGAAAGAATCCGGATCACCGTAAACAGTACAGCTAGAAGAAAAAATAAAATTCCTTACCCCCGCCTTTTCGGAAGATTTTATCACTTGAATTAAGCCATTTAAATTATGATCGAAATACATAGCCGGAAAATGCAAGGACTCATTCACCGCCTTCTTAGCCGCAAAGTGAATTATTGATTCCACTCTACCCTCCTTCGCAAATATCTCATCCAATCCAGCTCCATCCCGAATATCAGTTTGATAAAAAGCAAATGACTTTCCACAGATTGACTCTAATGCATGTAAAACTTCAATACGACTGTTATCTAGATTATCAACGATGACCACTTCATAACCTTCATTATGCAAGGCTACAACTGTATGCGATCCTACAAATCCTAAACCGCCGGTGACTAATACTTTCATATGTAAATTGCTTATTTTTTATAGGTCATATGGAATGTCCTTGTCAATTTTCATTGGAGCTTGTGAAGGCTACTACATGGACATTTCATGTTTTGATTGGTTAAATAATTCACTCTTTATTCGTAAGAGTATTAAAAGATTGATTTTGTAAGTACCACGAATAATTTATCAAAATATTATTCATTAGCAAAACTAAGTGATAACACGTGAATACAATCAATGTAGTTTTACTATTTTATGAACTTCGATTAAAACTCCATCTTCATAAAGCTCTAAATTATACTGAGCATCCGAAAGCTGTTGAATATCAATACTCTTTGTTTGACTCAAGTAACCCTCCATCAAACTCTGACCTAAGTTACTGCGAATTTTATAACTGATATCGCTATCATCGTCGCTGGAGCTTAAATAAATAACCGTGCTCGCCGGGTTTGGAAATACCTCGAAACGACGTTTTGGATTCCTAGAAAACAATTCATCACTCAAGGTAAAACCTACCGTAAAATAGTATCGAATCTCAGTGCCAAAGTCAGGATTGAAATTTCGCACTGTTCCCTGATTGGAAGAAATCAGTCGAAACAAACCAGCTCCGTCGTTATTAGCCCAAAAAGACATCCCATTTTTTCCTCGATCACCAACCACGAGCTCGTAACATCCGTCTGGCAGCGACCAGGTTTGGGAATTATATGAAGTGTTATTGGAAAAACCGTCACCGGAGTCAATCACCGTTCCATCAGCATTGCGTAAATACCAAAACGTTTCATCCCCCCGCGCGTTGGTAACCAAAAACACACGTAAATCACCCGGATGTCTTGGCGTAGAATTAAACATACTTACCTGAGCATCATTTAATGAATACATATCCCAATCGCCATTTGGAGCCACCGTCCAAGCTTGAAACTGCTTAACCCCCATATAACTAGTCCAAGTAGATGGGTCGTCAAAAGGAAGATCAACAATGGTTGATTGATTAAACGGTAAAGCTCCCGTCCAGTGGTAAACTTGAAATTGCCCGGTGTGCAAACCATAGTGAATCTCCACCTCACGAAGGGTATCGGAGCCGTAGTTGGTAATTTCTACAATGGCCTTTCCGCAACTTGGGTTCATACGACCAAAATTCTCGTGATTACTAGGGGAAATGATGCGAGTTACCGCAGCATCTCTTTCGCGTAAGGGACGTTCGTAGGTTATAATTTGTGCAGAAAGATTATAATTAGCAGGCGTTTCACCAGAAGGAACTGTATATACAATAGGTTCGATATCAATATCAAAGTCAATAGTAGAACCCGGCTGATACCAAGGAGTAAGTTCGTGCATGTAGGTAATCACCTCACTTCCCGGACACCAATTCGCCCTATCGTACAACCAAGTACCGCCTTGAGGGTAAATAGGGTTTAGTCCGCAGTCGTCGCGCCACATCAACTGCTCAAAGCGCTGAACACCGTCGATCTTAACGTAATAATTCCTTTGACAAAACTCGGCGCAGTTAAGCGCGTTGATAAACCCGTGTCCTGAGGGAATAAAACGCAAAGCCGCCATGGCATCAGCGGTATCGAAACTGATAGTGGTTGCGGGAAGCACATCGTTTTCAAACTGCTGAGGCGTAATGTAGTTGTAGCCTCCCGGAGTGTAAATATTTTGAATACTTCGCACCCTTCTTGCGGGTGTTCCTTCTATCATTTCAAAATCAATGGTTGCTTTAAAGCCCGACTGCCAGCCCTGATAAAACACCTCAAACTCCACACTGTCGCTCATCATCATTTGAAAATCCGTTACGTCGAAGCGAAAGCGGTGTGTCCAATTGTTGTTGAATCCTGCCTGACTGGTTCGCATATATCCACCATAAGGAGTGATAAGCCTTCCCAACTCAAAACGTTCCTTTTCAGGCTGAACATTCCATACCGTATCCACTACCAAAGGTGAAGTAGATAAGGTATCAATTCGAGAAATAGAAGAGTCTAATTTCCCCGTTGGATGAAGCAAATACACCAAAACCGTGTAGTCCCAATCGCTGCAACCTCCCGTAGCACAGCCCATAGTAAACTCCATGGTTACTTTGTTAAACTCTTTGTTTGTAGGAAAAACGGCAAAATCTTTATATCGCTCATACCATACCAAATCGCGACCATCATGCGCACGAACAGTGGTAGTGTCTCCTGGTGCGGCAAAAACTTGCAGTGTAGAAATGACAATGAAAAAAGAGGTGTATAAAACTGCCTTCATGATTGATTATTAATGATTACAAAAATGCATGCGTTTAATTCAGGTTACTTCCCATCAACATAATTTTGTAAATGCTGAAAGTACGAACCTAGCTCACCTTTAGCGTTGGCAATAGATGCACGCTCGATAAGTTGATCTTTGTCGTCTCCCAAAAGCGCAGGCATAACGTTCTGTAGCAACTCCAAGCCAAAGTCACGCGAGGCATCTCGAGGCAACTCACAAGGAAGATTGTCCACGGCCATAACTCCAATAGACCCCTCCTGTCCAAATGGAACTTCGGTATGAGAAACAGGATCATAAGCGTAAATAGGATCAGCTATGGTGCTAGGACGTATGGTGGAAACAATAGGCCCGTCAATGTCGCAACTCACATCGGCCACTACTTTGATTCTGTTTTCTGGATGACTAGCCATTTCTCTGGTAAAAATAAACGGCGCCCTACTGTCCCAATAATGACAAGGAATATACATATCTGCTTTAACAGCAAATGAACCAAAGGTTGATTCGTGTCCGCTTGGATCAGCGTAGAAGGCTTTTTTATCAAAAGGTTTTTTATCGCTGCGAGCAAAGTAGTGATTGACTTCCAACACGCAAAAAACCGGCTCGGCAAACTCTCGTACCAAAAACTCCATCGGACTAACTTCAGCTATTCCGGCATCCTTAAGTACTTCGACGGCGCCACGACCTACTCTGCCTGTTCCGGTAAGTACTATTTTGTAATCCGAAGGAAGCTTGATTTTGCTCAATTCAGCATTCATCTCCTCACGATCAAAGCATTGATTGGCAGGTTTTAACTCGTAGCGCTGCGACTGCCGACCGTAGGTTAGCAGACCGTTATAGGCGCCAACGATTCCTGCGTACCGTCCGAAGCCTACAACTCGAACGCCGTTTGGTTTAGTAAGCACTTCGTAGTCAACCAAGCGAATTCGTTTTTGCAAAATACTACGTAAAAGTTCGCGATTGTATGGCTGTTCCTTGATGGTATGAGAGAAGAAGAAGTAGGTTTTATCGGGAATCAGATTAGCAATAGGGACTTCTTTCACGCCCATTAATATGTCACACTGAGAAAGATCACTTTGCACCCGAATGCCAAGTTTTGCGTAATCTTCATCTTTATACGCTCGAATTTCGCTTGGCTCAACAACCACGTCGAAGCCCATTTTCTGAAGTTCAACAGCTTGCTCAGGGGTGAACGGCACGCGTTTATCGGGTGGATTTTTTCCTTCGCGAATGATTCCAATACACAGTTTACTCATTTTCAAAAATCTTTTCCGATTAACATTTTTGTGATTGCCCTAAGCCTATCCCAAACGCTTAATAAACCCGAGAGCCTGTTTCGTTTGAAAACGCATATTCTGCCTAACGTTTTGGACATCTGCCACACTCATAAGTTGAGCATGATTTTTAGGCGGTAAGGTGAGATCGATTTCCAACATATAAAAAATAGCCTTTTCAGCAATTTCTTTTAGCATGGTTTCGTCGAGCACACGCTTTTCGTCAAAGCGTTCGTAGTCACCAAAAGGCTTCACCCCTTCTACAAAGAAATTAGCATTTTGATTCACCAAAATTCTGGCAATCAATATCCCGTTGTCACTCATCCTATTATAAAGGAGTGAATCTTTAAGGAAATAGTACAAATGCAGTACGCCAAAGTACGCGTTGTTGGGGTTCTTACGAAAATGCGAATGTTGCTGTACAAAATGCTGCTCGTCGAGAGCAAACACATTAGAGTGGATATACGAATACAGCAGGTCGCCAGCCGCCTTAAACTTCACTTCAAAATCCGAGGAATCCTGAATGCTGATTTCTATCTTTTCATTTTTTCCGCAAACATCCGAACTCAATTCATTGGTGATTTGGTTTAACACCTTTTTCCAGAGCGAAAAGGTTTCTTTGAGACGCTCGAACACCTCCAGCTTGGCGGCGGATTTATCCGTGAGCATTTTGTAGAGCTGAAGGTTACATGTAACACCAGAATTTTCTTCGGACATATTTAGATAGATTTAGTAGGCTTTGGCAAATATAACCCTGCGAGACGAAGGTTTGCCACTAAATACGCAAACACCTTCTTCATCCTCAACGTCCAATTCGATACAGCGAATGGTGGCTTTGGTTTTATCCTTAATTATTTTTTCCGTTTCAGCCGTTCCGTCCCAATGCGCCTTCACAAATCCACCTTTGTTTTGAATAACATCCACAAACTCCTCCCAGGTATCTACGAGATAGGTTTGGTCATTCATTCTTTGTTTGGCTCTTTCAAAAAGCGAAACTTGAATTTCATCGAGGGTGTTTTTAATTTTTTCTTCTAGGCCTTCAATGGGGGTAAACTCTTTTTGCAGAGTATCTCTTCGGGCAAGTTCTATTTGATTTTTTTCCAAATCACGAGGGCCAATAGCAATTCGCAATGGCACACCTTTGAGTTCATACTCGTTGAATTTCCATCCGGGCTTATGGGTATCTCTATTGTCGTAATGAACAGAAACGCCATTTGCCCTCAGATTTTTCATGATCTCTCTGGCCTTAGCATCAACCATTTCAAACTCTTCATCCTTTCGATAAATAGGAACAATCACCACTTGATAAGGAGCCACTTTTGGCGGAAGCACAAGGCCGTTATTATCACTATGCGACATTATTAAAGCTCCCATCAATCGAGTGCTTACTCCCCAAGAGGTGGCCCAAACGTACTCATTTGTTCCTTGCTTGGTGGCAAATTTCACGTCGAAAGCCTTGGCAAAATTTTGTCCTAAGAA
>JBHYFA010000112.1:0-1572 GCA_051859825.1 Schleiferiaceae bacterium | reverse complement strand
GCCTTACCATCTTGCATCAAAGCCTCCACACAATAGGTTTCCACGGCCCCAGCAAAACGCTCAGATTCAGTTTTAACTCCTTTGAGTACAGGAACCGCTAGAATCGACTCCAAGAAATCGGCATAAACGTCTAGCATCTGCTCTGCTTCGGCAATGGCTTCCTCTTTGGTGGCGTGCGCGGTATGTCCTTCCTGCCAGAGAAACTCGGCGGTACGTAGAAAGAGTCGGGTGCGCATTTCCCAGCGTACGACATTTGCCCACTGGTTTATCAGCAACGGTAGATCGCGATAGGATTGAATCCACTTGCGATAGGTGTCCCAAATTATGGTTTCACTCGTAGGTCGAACAATGAGTTCTTCTTCCAATTTTGCTTCTGGATCCACCACGACAGATTTACCGTCATCGGAATTTTTTAGTCGATAATGTGTCACAACGGCACATTCTTTTGCGAAACCTTCCACGTGAGCTGCCTCTTTGCTCAGGAAAGATTTGGGAATAAAAAGCGGAAAATATGCGTTTAAATGACCCGTTTCTTTGAATCTTCTATCCAAATCATCGCGCATTTTTTCCCAAATTGCGAAGCCGTAAGGCTTGATAACCATAGACCCACGCACTGCACTGTTCTCAGCGAGATCAGCTTTTATTACGAGGTCGTTGTACCATTGAGAATAATCCTTATCTTTGCTGGTGAGAATGTCTGCCATAATTTTAATACTGGTATAACTTTTGGAGCTTTATATTTGAAGCGCAAAGCTAAGCGAAATAACCAATTTTAAAGGGAAAAGCTATGAAAAAATTATTGAGCATGTTGTTTGTCGGAATGTTGGTAGTAGGTTGTAGCTCAAAGAAAGATCTTACACAGAATTTCTATGACGATGGAATCTACTTCAATCCCGGCTACACTGCACCGGCTATTGGAGCCACAGATCAAATTGCATCTTCAGGTGAAGACAGCGAAATTTATGATGATTATTACGACCCAAACTTCCGTGAACGTTCAGGAAATCAAAGTCGCGGAGGCTCTGGTACCGCAATGGGTGGTGGCGGAATGATGCACCCAGGAATGGGTATGGGAATGAGTCCCGGATGGCATTTCGGAATGAATTACGGAATGGGATTCGGAATGATGCCCGGCTGGGGATTTGGAATGGGTTACGGAATGATGCCCGGCATGGGAATGAGTATGATGTGGGGCAGACCTTGGGGAATGGGAATGATGTCTCCTTGGGGAATGGGTTTCTACGATCCTTTCTTTGACCCATGGATGATGGGGCCACGCTGGGGCATGGGCATGGGCATGGGCTGGGGAATGCATCCCTGGGGCATGGGCATGATGGGGCCTTGGGGCATGAATAACGCTTTTATGATGGGATACCACCAAGGTTTTATGATGGGGAATTTTGCTAATGACGGATTCCGTCCTACTCGATTCACGGGAAGACCTGGTTCTTACGGCACGCGTCCAAATGTTACCACCAGAACAATGACCCCCTCTAGTCAAGCAGGTTCGGTTCGCTCTACTGATAGATCTAGCATAAGCTCCCGCTCAACACCTGGAGGAAATGCCACAGG
>JBHYFA010000111.1:0-7719 GCA_051859825.1 Schleiferiaceae bacterium | reverse complement strand
TGTATTGGCGATACCTTTATTTTGGGAAATCAAACCATCACCGAAGACGGCACCTATACCTTCACCGGAACATCCGCTTTGGGTTGCGATTCTACATTGACGGTGGAAGTGGCGTTCCTACCCACCGATACCAATGCTATTGTCGTAACCGCTTGCGAAAGCGAAGGGTATGTATTTGGCGAGGATACGTTGTTTGTGCCCGGACAGTATTTTGCGAGTTTTGACAGCCCAAACTTCTGCGACAGCGTGGTGGAACTTCACCTGAACATTGTCAACGTTTTTAATACCCAAAGTCAAGCGAGCATTTGTGTGGGAGACAGTTTTGTGTTTCGCGGACAAACACTCACGCAGCCCGGATTATATGCCGATACGCTACAAGCCATGAACGGCTGTGACTCTATAGTTTCCCTTCAACTAGATCTTGTATCTCCAGACACGACCCAACTGTTATTAACCGGATGCGGCTCGCTTACCTACGAAGGGGTTATCTACAACACATCGGGCGTTTACCTCCTTCAGTATCCAGGTGTAGCCGTCTGCGATAGCTTCGTTGAACTTGTGGTGAGCATTGTGGCCGAATACCTCGACACCATCACTGTTTCAGCCTGCGAATCTTTCAGCTTTAACAACCAAGTTTACACCAGTTCAGGTTTTTACACCCAATCATTTACCTCAAGCCAAAATTGTGATAGCACCATCGTACTTAACCTAACGATTTGGGAAAAAGACAGCAGTGCGTTTTCAGCAACAGCATGTGGTTCATTCAATTTCCACGGGCAGATACTCACCCAGTCAGGTGTGTACACCGATACGCTGCCCAATATGAACGGCTGCGACAGCATCGTAACTTTGAGCTTGACAATTGAACAACCTACATCGAGCACGCAAACGGTTTCGGCATGTACTTCCTTTGATTTCAACGGACAACTACTGACGCAATCCGGCACGTATTACGACACTTTGCAAGCTGTAAACGGTTGCGATAGTGTGGTAAATCTCAACCTCACCATTTTACCAATAAGTAGTGGATCACTCACCGTTTCCGCTTGTAGCAGCTATGATTTTAATGGTCAATTACTCACGCAATCGGGTGTTTACACAGACACTCTACAAGCGGCGAATGGATGTGACAGCGTTCTTACATTAAATCTCACCATCTCGCAGCCGGTTAGCAATATCATCAGCATTACCGCCTGTGAAAGTTTTAACTTTAACGGACAAATGCTAAATCAATCCGGCACATACAGCGATACGCTTACGGCTGCCAATAGTTGCGACAGCATCGTTACGCTTAACTTAACCATCAACACCATTGACCGTACTGTAACCAACAATGACCCCGTGTTAACGGCAAATGCTGTGGGTGTAACGTATCAATGGCTAGATTGCAGCAACGACAGTCTCCTGATCAGCGAAACGAGTCAGAGCTTTACCGCCACGCGCAACGGGCAATACGCTGTGATAATAAGTGACGGCGTCTGTACAGACACATCGGATTGCTACAGCGTCAACACAGTAGGTGTTTGGTCGGGCAGTTTGAACAACCTCCAACTGTACCCCAATCCTACCACGGGCAACATCACCATCAGTGGCGAGGCACTCCTTGGTGCTTCCATCAGAGTTATGGACATGCAGGGTCGCCAGATATTCACCGTCTTAGACCTTGACGTAAGTGAGTGGAATCGCGACTTACGAGAACTTGCCGCCGGAACCTATATGGTGGAGGTTTTACGTGCTGGGGAAAGGAAGGTATTTATGGTGGTGAGGTTGTGATGGGGTTTTGCTAATTGAGTTTAACAACCCCATTCCCTATCTTTACCCCCCCTAAACCATTTCACCTCCAAATTGAACACCTCAATCATTTTCATAGATACCGAAGTTGATACCCAAGGGAAAAAAATCTTGGACATTGGTGCGGTATCGGGCGATGGAAAAAAGTTTCACGATACATCAGCGGAAGGGTTTGCAAAATTCATCGAAGGGGCGGAATATCTCGCCGGACACAACATTCTGCAATTCGACATTCCCCATCTTACCAAAGTCACCGGCAGTGCCATCTTTTTAGGCATTCATTTTATTGACACCCTACCGCTCTCGCCCTTACTGTTTCCCATGAAGCCCTATCATCGGCTGCTAAAGGACGATAAACTGCAAACGGACGAGACAAATAATCCGGTGAACGATTCCATCAAAGCCAAGGAACTGCTGGAAGACGAATTGATTGCGTTTGACCGTTTGGATGAGGCACTGAAAGACATTTTCTTTATCCTGCTGCGCAATAAACCGGAGTTTGAAGCTTTCTTTCGCTATACAGGATATAAACCTCAAAGTCGAAACCTAATCGACAACATCAGCCGTTATTTTGGCGATAACATTTGCGCCAATGCCAACCTAAGTGCTATGGTGGATAATCACCCGATTGCGTTGGCGTATGGTCTGGCTTTGTTGAGTGCGTTTATCAAAAACAGCGACGAATACTCCATCACGCCACCGTGGGTGCTACGCAATTACCCCGAAGTGGAACAGGTGCTTTTTAAACTTCGCAACACGCCTTGCGTACCCGGCTGCAACTATTGCCACGAGGCTTTAAACGTTCGTCGTGGGTTAAAGCGCTTTTTTGGATTCGACGCTTACCGCACGTTCGATGGGGAACCTTTGCAGGAAAAAGCGGTTCAAGCAGCGGTTGACAACAAATCGATATTAGCTGTTTTCCCCACCGGTGGCGGAAAATCCATCACGTTTCAAGTACCCGCATTGATGAGTGGCGAAAATGCCCGCGGACTCACCGTTGTCATCTCCCCACTGCAATCATTGATGAAAGATCAGGTGGATAACTTAGAGCGTGTGGGAATTACCCAAGCCGTGACCATCAACGGTCTGCTCGACCCCATAGAACGGGCAAAGTCGTTTCAACGGGTAGAAGACGGCTCGGCAACTCTGCTCTACATTTCCCCCGAATCCCTGCGTTCCAAGTCCATCGAACGACTCATTCTCGGACGAAAGGTCGTTCGTTTCGTGATTGATGAAGCGCACTGTTTTTCTTCTTGGGGACAGGATTTTCGCGTGGATTACCTCTACATTGGCGACTTTATCAAGTCGATACAAGACAAGAAAAACCTCGAATACGGCATTCCCGTGTCGTGCTTTACCGCTACGGCCAAGCAAAATGTCATCGAAGACATTCGTCGGTACTTCAAAGACAAACTCAATCTCGACCTAGAACTTTTTACCTCAAAAGCATCGCGAACCAATCTGCAATACAAAGTATTCCAAAAGGGGAATGAAGAAGATAAATACCTCGCGCTACGAGATTTGATTGAACAGAAAAACTGTCCGACCATCGTTTACGTGTCTCGCACCCGTAAAGCATTTCAACTCGCCGATCGACTATGCAAAGACGGTCTTAACGCCAAGCCTTACCACGGTAAAATGACCGCTCAAGAGAAGTCCGAGAATCAAAATGCTTTCATCGCCGGTGAGGTGCCCATCATGGTGGCTACTTCTGCATTTGGTATGGGCGTGGACAAAAAAGACGTGGGATTGGTGATTCACTACGAAATATCCGATTCGCTGGAAAACTACGTGCAAGAAGCGGGACGAGCCGGTCGCGACAACAGCATCATGGCCGATTGCTATGTACTGTTTAACGAAGACGACCTTAGCAAGCACTTCATTCTGCTCAACCAGACCAAACTGTCCATCAAGGAGATTCAACAAATATGGAAGGCCATCAAAGACATTACCCGTTTTCGATCAAAAGCCTCTAACTCTGCCCTGGAAATTGCGCGTAAAGCCGGCTGGGACGACAATGTTGCGGATATAGAAACCCGCGTTACTTCCGCCATTTCTGCTTTAGAAGATGCCGGTTATCTCAAGCGCGGACAAAACATTCCCAGAATATTTGCCAACAGCATCCTCTCCAAAAATGCGCAAGAGGCCATCGACACCATTCAGGCTTCCAATAAGTTTGACCAAAAGCAAAAGGAACACGGCATTCGCATCATCAAAAAACTCTTCTCCGGAAAAAGCAGAAAACACAGCAACGACGAAGTGGCGGAAACGCGCGTGGACTATATCAGTGACCATCTCGGTATCGTTCGCGAAGACGTCATTGGGGTAATCAACCTGATGCGGGAGGAAAAAATCTTGGCCGACAACAAAGACCTCACCGCCTACATCAAAAAAGGGGAGCGGGTAAAACGACCCGTTGGAATATTAGAGACGTACAGCAAACTGGAACACTTCTTAATTGATCAACTCAAGGAAAAAGAGACGACCTACCACGTCAAAGAACTCAACGAAATGGCCGAGGCCGAAGGTTGTGAAGACAGTTCGCCTAACAAAATCAAAACCATCGTCAACTTCTGGGCAATCAAACACTGGATCAGTCGCAAAGCACCGGATTACGCCAATAACCACATCTCCATTTTACCCAGAGAAAAACTGAATGTGCTTCGAGAAAAGTTTGAAAGGCGACAGCAACTGGCCAAGTTTATTCTCAGCCACCTTTACAAAAAGAAAAAAGCGCAGAAGAAAAACCCTGGTGAAGAAGAATTGCCCATTGAGTTTTCCGTTCACGAACTCAAAGAGGCCTTTGAACAGCGCGACGAACTCTTCGAGGTAAATGTCGGCATCAACGACGTGGAGGATGCCTTGTTTTATCTTTCCAGAATTGGCGCCATCAAAATTGAAGGTGGGTTTTTGGTGGTTTATAATCGTCTGACCATCGAACGACTGGAGCAAGACAACAAGAAGCGCTACACCAAAGACGATTACCAGAAGCTCGACCGATTCTACGAAAACAAAGTCCAGCAAATTCACATCGTAGGGGAGTATGCCAAGAAAATGATTGACGACTACCGCGAAGCCTTGCAGTTTGTGGAAGATTACTTTCAGCTCAATTACAGTGCGTTTTTGCGCAAATACTTTCCGGGCAGCAAAGTCGATCAGCTCAAACTCAAAATGACCCCAAGTAAGTTCAAGCAATTGTTTGGCGAACTCTCCCCTACCCAACTCAAAATCATCAACGACAATCAGTCGCAACACATCGTGGTTGCCGCCGGACCGGGTAGCGGAAAAACCAAAGTCCTCGTTCATAAAATGGCCTCACTGCTGCTCATGGAAGACGTGAAACACGAGCAGCTCCTCATGCTAACGTTTTCACGAGCAGCGGCTACAGAGTTTAAAAAACGTCTCTTACAGCTCATTGGCAATGCCGCCAATTTTGTCGAAATAAAAACCTTCCATGCCTTTTGCTTCGACCTGATGGGACACGTTGGGAATTTAGAAAGAGCCGGTGACATCATACACAGAACCGTTGAGCGAATCAAGGCGTATGACGTAGAAGCAAGTAAAATCACCAAAACCGTATTGCTCATAGACGAGGCGCAAGACATGGACGAAAACGAATACGCCCTTGTGGAGGCTCTGATGGAACACAACGAGGATATGCGGGTGATTGCCGTGGGGGATGACGATCAAAACATCTTTGAATTTCGCGGTGCCAGTGCCAAACACCTCGAAAACTTTATCCAAAGTAAGCAGGCTGTGAAGCACGAATTGGTGGAGAATTACCGCAGCAATGCCAATTTGGTCGATTTCAGCAATCGCTTTGTACAAACCATCCATCACCGACTCAAGCAAACGCCCATTATCCCGAAGAAAAAGGAAAACGGAAAGCTTCGCCTTGTTCACCACGAGAGTGAACACCTCATCACCCCTACCGTACTCGACATTCTCCACGCCAATTTAAGTGGGAGTGTATGCGTCCTTACGACCACCAACGAAGCAGCCGAACAACTGACCGGTCTTCTCCTTCATCACAAGGTACCGGCACAATTGATTCAGAGCAACGAAGGCTTTTCCCTGTACAACATGGTGGAACTTCGCTATTTCATTCACAGCATGAAGCTTCGCGACGACCAATTTGTGATACCCGAAGATACATGGGAGACTGGGAAAAGCGTCCTTAAAAAGCACTTTGAACGCAGCAGCAAATACGAAATGTGTTTGCAAATCATCAACGACTTTGAAGTAACCAATCCGCGCAAAAAATACCTCACCGACTTTATAGCCTTTGTTCACGAATCTAAGGCCGAAGACTTTTTCAGCAACCGCAGCGATGTGATATACGTGTCAACCATTCACAAAGCCAAAGGCAAAGAGTTTGACAACATCTTTCTCATGCTCAATGGCATTACACCCAAATACGACCGCGACAAACGCCCCATTTACGTGGCCATCACCCGCGCCAAGCAACACCTCAGCATCCACGAAAACACCGGCTTATTTGACAATATCCTCGTGGACAACCTCACCCGTTTCACCAACGACGAAACGCACGAGCCCCCGGTTGAGCTGCTTGAGCACCTTACCCACCGTGACGTGTGGCTGAGTTACTTCACCAACGTACAGAACCTCATAAAACAGCACTTCTGTGGGGACACATTGCGCGTTGATTTCGAAGGCTGTTACAACGAAAAAGGCCAAGCCATCGTCCGCTTTTCCCAGAGCTATCGCAAAAAGCTGGAAGAACGAAAAGCACAAGGTTACCACCCCAGCGGTGCAGAAATCAATTATCGGTTGTTGTGGAAAAATGAAGAAAGCGAAAAGGAGGTTAGTATTGCGTTGCCGACGCTAAGGTTTGTTTTAGTGGAGAATGTAAAATGAAATAATAAATGAGTACGTTTGTAGAAATAATCAAGCTTCAATTTCCATATATTCAATGAACTGTATAGCTTAAGCAAACTAAAATTACCCCCCTCATGAACACGCTCCTCAAAATAACGAAATTGATTGGCTGGGTCTTGCTCAACCTGTTTATCGTTATTTTGGCATTTATGTGGCACACGGTTTATTACGAGCCTTTGCGGGAGCGAATCACGGAAAATGTAACTTTTACAGCCTCTACCTTCGGATTGTACGCTATCGTTTTCTTCATCATCATTTTTCCCCTCTTTATTATTTGGTTGAGTAAAAACCCTAAGAGACTCGCTTGGTGCATCCCCACGGTATTCTTAGCTTGGTATGTCTTTTTCACCGGATTCCTTTGGCTAAATGAACGAATAACGTTGAGCGAAAAAGTGGAAAAAATGCACTGCCTGTATTGTTATGAAAAAGAACTTATTACGGGGAAAGTGCTGCGAATAAATTTCTTCGGGAAAAAATCACTAGCCTTGAAAGTGGAGTTTCCCAATATCATTCCGGTTGATAGTGTGGATGCTCTCATTACCAAAGGACTTTTTGGTATCGAAACCATTCAGAATCAATATGGCATTTCTGAGTGCTCGCATTGTCCTACTGATGAGAATGAATTCCGAAAACTGCTTTACCACCGCTGCTTTACCAAGGCATTAGAGGTATTGGAAGAAAAAGTAGCAAACTGCGATTATTGCGAAGAAGAACACAAGTATTTGGCCTTGCTTTATCATCGTAATCATCAATATACTCGTGCGGATAAACATTTCTTGGCGAGTATTCAAAGTTTATTAGCACAACACTTTATTATTACTGGCAGCATTTCCGAAGAAAGAACCTTGGATGTCATCGAAGACTTTGAGAATAGGGAATCACTGCGGGAGTATTTTGAGGACATCAACATTTGTGCTTTTTTACTTCTGGAACAAAACATTGAGCTCCGCAGAAGGAGTTTGGAAAATAGAGCGGGGTGAACGAGTATGCCGGTTTATTTCTCGTATTTCAAAACCACTTCGAATCTTG
>JBHYFA010000110.1:0-7840 GCA_051859825.1 Schleiferiaceae bacterium | reverse complement strand
AATTCGTAGCGAAGAAATCGCGGTTGAATATTTTCCAAAATAGAAATGAAGTACCCCGAATCTGTTTCTGTCAAATTCAAAAAAATACGCTTATTATCTTCTTCGCCGACGAGCAATACCGACCATCCATAGGGAATATCTTTTACCAAAACAGAAGATGCATTATCCAAAACCTGCGTCATTCCGTGAAACTTTGGATAGGCCATTTGCACACTATCAGCCCTTTCATTTGGAAATACTACTCGCAGATGTTGTGACAAAACAGGAAAACAAAGAAGACCAAAAATAATTGTGAATAGACGTATTTTCATATGTAATTTGTTTATTTTTTCAAAGGTTATATGGAATACGCCATGTTATTTTCATCGGTGCTTGCGCGAAATTTTTGCATGGCTATTTCATTTTTTAAATGATCATTGGTTGATGGAAAAAACGAAATTCAAAAGTAGGGATAAAAATCATCAAATAGCGATGTTATTTTTCCATCATTTTTCAATAAACAAAAGTCTTGTTAGAAATAGGCAAGAATTGTACTTTTGCCGATCTAATTCCACCCCGCACTATGACCGAACGAGAAGCTAAAATTTTTGCCGGAAGAAATTCTGAGCATTTGGCACAAGCCATTTCAAAACACTACGGAATTCCCATGGGTAAGGTAGAGTTTACCCAGTTTTCAGACGGTGAATTTATCCCAAGCTTCGAAGAAACGGTTCGTGGAGGTCGAGTATTCTTGGTGTGTTCAACACATCAACCCAACGATAACCTTATGGAATTGCTCCTCATGATAGATGCGGCCAAGCGTGCTTCTGCCAAGCACATTACGGCGGTGATTCCTTACTTTGGTTATGCTCGTCAAGATAGAAAAGATAAATCCCGTGTTCCCATTGGAGCTAAATTAATTGCTCAGTTGCTCACCGCCGCTGGAGCCACGCGCATCATGACCATGGATTTGCACGCTGATCAAATTCAAGGTTTCTTTGAAATCCCGGTTGACCACCTCTTCTCTTCTGCCATATTTGTTCCGCACATTCTTGATTTAGGACTAAAAGATATTACCATTGCTTCTCCCGACATGGGTGGGAGTAAGCGTGCGCATAATTATGCGAAAATGACGAACGCCGAAGTAGTCATTTGCTACAAGCAGCGTAAGGCCGCCAACGAAATTGAAAAGATGATGGTAATTGGTGATGTCAAAGACCGCCACGTTATCCTTATTGACGACATGGTGGATACTGCGGGCACGCTCACCAAAGCGGCTGAAATGCTCAAGCAGGAAGGCGCTAGTAGCGTGAGAGCTTACTGTACGCATGGTGTTTTATCAGGTAAAGCCCTTGAGCGTATTGAAAATTCCGCCTTGGAAAAATTGGTCATTACCGATACTATTCCCCGAAAATACGAAAGCAACAAAATTGAAGTGCTCTCAGTAGCCGAACTCTTCGCCGAGGTAATGCATAAAGTTCACCACCACCAATCCATCAGTAATCACTTTATCATTTAAACATATTCCGGTACATTCGCTGTCTTCACCGGTAAATCAAAGGAGGCAGTTATTTTAAACTATCAATTTTTCTTTATGAACTCAAAAGCAATCACAGCCCACAAACGCGAGCAACTGGGAACCAAATTTTCCAAGCAGTTGCGTAGGGAAGGTAACATTCCCTGTGTAGTTTACGGAGGTGAAGCGCCCGTGCATTTTTATGCCTCAGCCGCCGACTTCCGCACCATCATCTACACACCAAACGTGTACAAAATTGATGTAGAACTCGAAGGCCAAACCATTCCTTGCGTGATTCAAGACATCCAGTTTCACCCAGTAAGCGATGAGGCTTTGCACATCGACTTTATTCAATTGATCGACGGAAAGCCCGTTACCATTGAAGTACCTGTACGTCTAACCGGTAACGCCCGTGGTGTACGTAATGGTGGTAAAATGAAGCGTGTACTTCGCAAACTTAAAGTGAAAGCCACACCTGAAAATTTACCAGACGCCATCGTTCACGATATCACCAACCTTCGTATTGGTCAGGCTGTACGTGTATCTGATCTTCCTTCCAATAACTTCGAAATCGTAAACAGTCCTTCAGCTGTAATCGTGAGTATCAAAACCTCTCGTTTGGCAGTGGCTGACACTGATGATGAAGAAGAAGAAGGTGGAGAAGAAGCTCCAGCTGCTGAAGCTCCAGCTGAAGCTTAGTAATGTTTGATGTGGAATAGCGAATTGCTGGAAACATCAAATACCATCTCTGTATATTCAGTGATAATTCAAAAGCAAATCATGAACGGATGAATAAAAAGTTTCTCATCGTAGGCCTCGGAAACATTGGTGCTAAATACGAAGAAACCCGTCATAATATAGGCTTTAAAGTGCTGGATCGACTTGCGAGTCGATCCGGCATTTCTTTTTCTACCGACCGCCTTGCTGATAAAGCCGAGATGCGAATCAAAGGTCGAACACTGGTTCTCATAAAGCCTAACACCTACATGAACCTCAGTGGAAAAGCCCTTAAGTATTGGATGGATCAAGAAAAAGTGCCCATAGAAAATGTATTGGTAATCGTTGACGATGTGGCCATCGATTACGCACACCTACGCCTGAAAATGCGCGGCAGTGACGGCGGACATAACGGCTTGAAAAACATCCGTGAAGTTTTGGGCAACGATAACTACCCCCGTTTGCGCGTGGGCATCGGTGGAAACTACCCCAAAGGCGCTCAGATTGACTACGTCTTAGGCGTATGGACAGCCGAAGAAGCGCTAGTCCTGCCCCGTCTATTAGAAAGATGCGCTGATGCTATTCAGTCGTACTGCCTAGCCGGTCCATCAAATACCATGAACAAATTCAACGGAGCCCTGCCTCCAGAAAAAGAGGAAGAAAACTAACAAACTTTTACACTACTTTAGCGTTCGTTTTTCACGAGCATAAATTCACAAATTATATGGGAAGAGCATTTGAATACCGAAAAGCCCGCAAGTTTAAGCGCTGGGCAGCCATGGCAAAAACATTCACGCGCATTGGTAAAGAAATCACCATTGCCGCCAAAGAAGGCGGTCCTGATCCGGAAGCCAATACGCGCTTGCGTGCCGCTATACAAAACGCCAAGGCCGCTAATATGCCTAAAGACAATGTGGAACGTGCCATCAAAAAAGCCACCGATAAAGATCAAGGCGATTATAAAGAACTGGTGTATGAAGGCTATGCTCCACACGGAATTGCCATCATCATCGAAACCGCTACCGATAACCCCACTCGAACAGTAGGCAACATCCGCTCGTACTTCAACAAATGCAACGGAAGCTTAGGAACATCCGGATCCGTAGAGTTCCTCTTCGAACATAAATGCTACTTCCGCTTTGCCGATGAAGGCCAAGACCTCGAAGAACTCGAACTTGAACTCATCGACTTTGGTGCAGAAGAAGTCTTCCGCGACGAAAATGAAGACCAAAAAGAAATCGTTATCTACGCCGAATTCGGAAACTTTGGCAATCTGCAAAAAGCACTCGAAGGTATGGGCATTACCATCTCATCCTCCGGATTTGAAAGAATACCTACCACTACTAAAAAATTAGATGAAGAACAAGTTGCCGACGTGGAAAAACTCCTCGAACGTATCGAAGAAGACGATGATGTACAAAACGTTTTTCATACCATGGAAAGTTGATGCGCAATAAATCGCGTCCCTGCCCTCACTTTTAACTCTTAACTTTTAACTATAACTTATTTCCGTGAATTCAAATCCCCAAAAACTGGTTTACGACAACATACTTCAAACCATAGGCAATACACCTCTCATCAAACTCAATAAAATTGCGGAAGATATTCCTGCTCAGGTATGGGCTAAGGTAGAATACTTCAACCCTGGCAATTCGGTGAAAGACCGTATGGCGTTGAAAATGATTGAAGATGCCGAAAAAGAAGGGAAAATTAAACCCGGAGGAACCATCATTGAATGTACTTCGGGAAATACCGGTATGGGACTGGCGCTGGCAGCAATCGTTAAGGGCTACAAGCTTATTTGTACCCTTTCCGACAAACAGAGCAAGGAAAAAATGGACGTGCTTCGAGCCATGGGTGCGGAAGTCTATGTGTGTCCTACCAACGTAGCTCCCGAGCATCCCGAATCTTACTACTCTGTAGCTGAACGATTAAATAAAGAAATCCCCAACTCCTTCTACCCCTATCAATACGATAACTTGAGCAATCGCCAAGCGCATTACGAAAGTACAGGGCCGGAAATTTGGGAACAAACCGAGGGTAAAATCACCCATTTTGTGGTGGGTGTAGGTACCGGTGGAACCATCAGTGGAGTGGCTAAATACCTCAAAGAAAAAAATCCCAATATCAAAATCTGGGGCATCGATACTTACGGCTCCGTGTTTAAGAAATACCACGAAACCGGAGAATTCGATGAAAACGAAATCTATAGCTACATCACCGAAGGCATTGGAGAAGACATCTTGCCTAAAAACGTGGATTTTGATTTGATCGACCACTTTGAGAAAGTAACCGATAAAGATGGTGCCTTGGTAACCCGTGAACTCGCACGCAAAGAAGGACTCTTCCTCGGATATTCGGCCGGATCGGCATTTCAAGGTATTCGTCAGCTTAAAGACCAACTCAAACCCACCGACGTCGTAGTGGTGCTCTTCCACGATCACGGTAGTCGATATGTGGGTAAAGTATTTAACGACGACTGGATGCGTGAGCGTGGTTTTATGCAGCAGCAAAACGTGTTGGCTAAAGATTTAGTGGATAAAAACAGCGCTCTGCCTCTGGTTTGCGCCAAAGTGGATGATAAAATTGGTGACGTGATTGCCCTTATGCGCAAGTACGACATCAGTCAGGTACCCATCAAAAACGGAGAAAACTTTGTGGGTTCTATCGACGACGTGAGCCTTTTCCAACACCTTAGCGAACAAGACGACATCAGGGATAAAAGCTTAGAGAATTTCATGAACGCGCCCTTCCCTATCGTTTCACCTACTGAAGCAATCGAGGATATCAAACGTCACTTTAGTAAGAAAAACAACGCTGTGATGGTGGATTTAGGTGATGGGGAGTTTCATATCATTACTCGTTTCGACATGATGGAAGCAATGCGGTAAATGACTGTTTTTTAAGTCCAAGAGCTTCGTTATGTTCATTTCAAAAACTGGTCATTTACTATTATAAACTCCCTGTTTGTTCAATTTCATATGCCTTGCTCTCAGACTTAAAACCAATTCATACCTTAAACATGAACTAAAAATCAAACACTGTGAACATCCATTTAATCGCCATAGGAGGAAGTGCCATGCACAATTTAGCCTTGGAATTGCATCATCAAGGGCACAAGGTGAGTGGTTCAGACGACGAAATATTTGAACCTTCACGTTCGAGATTGGAGAAGGCCGGGCTCTTACCTGCGGAAATGGGCTGGAATCCCAACCGCATTCATGCCGATTTGGATATGGTGGTTTTGGGCATGCACGCACGGGAGGATAATCCCGAATTGGCAGAGGCACGTTCACTCGGGTTGAAAATTGTTTCCTATCCGGAGTTTATCTACGAAATGTCGAAAAACAAAACCCGGGTGGTTATTGGTGGTTCACACGGAAAGACCTCGATTACGTCGATGATACTCCATGTTTGTCAATACGTGGGTTTGGATATCGACTACCTGGTAGGAGCACAATTAGAGGGCTTTGAGCGCATGGTGAAGCTCACTGATGAAAACGAATTTATCCTTATCGAAGGCGATGAGTACCTCTCCTCTCCAATCGATCGTCGCCCCAAGTTTCATCTTTACAAACCGAATATAGCCCTTTTAAGCGGCATCGCCTGGGATCACATCAACGTGTTTCCTACTTTTGAAGATTACCTCAAGCAGTTTGACCTTTTTCTCGAAACCATCGAACCTGGCGGGGCACTTATTTACTATGCGCCTGATGAAAATCTACGATCTTTGGTTGAAGAAAAAAATCATTTCTTCAAAAAATTCCCGTACGAAATTCCTGCTTGGGAAGTTGAGGGCGACCAAGTGGTGATTGACTTTCCTGAATACAGCGTTCCCGTGAAAGTTTTTGGTGCGCATAACGTGGCCAATATTGAAGGTGCGCGATTGATTTGCAACCAAATGGGTATTCAAAACGAAGATTTCTACGAAGCCATCTCCTCATTTTCCGGTGCACAAAAACGACTCGAAGTGATTCACGAAGAAGGAGAGAATATAATTTTTCTCGACTTCGCCCACGCCCCTAGTAAAGTGAAAGCTACTGCGGAAGCCTTGAAAAGCAGATACCCCAATCACGAAGTATGCACGGTGTTGGAATTACACACCTTCAGTTCACTCAACCCAGATTTTTTACCGCAGTATGCGGGAAGCTTAGACGCCGCGGATACCGCTTGGATATTCTACAATCCAGAGGCCGTTGCGCATAAAAAACTCCCTCCTCTTTCGGTTAGTGATGTACAAGAAGCCTTTCAACGCAATGTTCGCGTTTTCACCAATGTGGAATTGCTTTTTGCCGATATAGTCCACCATCATCAAGAGATTCAAAAACCCATTGCTCTAGCCTTAATGAGCAGCGGAAATTTTGCGAATTATCCGGTGCGTGATTTCCGTTTAGGATAATTTTTCATTTTTTACTCCATTTGGTTAAATCGAATGGAAATTTAGTGTATCTTTAGCGAATTATTTGTTAATTAATTTTATTCGTATGAAGAGACTAATACTATGCATGGCTATTACTGCCACGGGCTTTGTTTTTCAAGAAACCAATGCTCAATCTGAGCCCACGAAGCCGGAGTATGCGCATAAAGTTTACGTAGCTGATGGCAACACCTACATTCAGCGTTCGATGCCGATGTATGTTAAATTTTCGGTTACTCCCGACGGACAGAATTATCCTTTAACGAGTAAGCAGCACCCTGAAGATACCGAACCTATGTATCTCGATGATGAGGGTGTGCACTACATCCGACATAAGTGGGCGGTGAATCCTGAAACGGGCCAAATGGTTCAGCCGCCGAGAGAGGTAATCATGGAGATTTATGCCGATGGAGTTGCTCCGCGCACCCGTCACACATTTGCGGGAGCTCCTACGTATAGCTCGAGAGGTGTCACCTATTTTGGTAAAGGCTTACGTTTTAGCTTACGTGCTACTGATGCCGTTTCCGGTGTAGAAAAAACCCAGTACGCATTAGGTGGCAACTACCAGAATTACAACGAAGCTGTTAACGTTGACGGAGAAGGTGCCAAAACGCTCTATTATTACTCGGTTGACAATGTTGGAAATGCCGAGACAACCCGTTCCAGCTCTTTCACTGTTGACCTAAGTGCCCCCAACACCAGTCATACTATTAATGGTATTGTACATAATTCCAATATTCTAGCACCATCTAGCTATTTTACTTTGAGCTCTAGTGATAATCTTGCGGGCGTAAGAACAACATTTTACTCATATAATTCACAAGGAGATCGCGTTTTTTATAACCGGGCTAATATGACAGGGCTGCAAGACGGCGAGCATACGTTATACTACTATGCCGTAGATAATGTAGATAATACCGCTGATAAAAAGTCATTCACTTTTTATCTGGACAGAATTGCTCCGGTAGCTGATATAAAAGTTGTTGGCGACCAATTTCGTGGACAGCACTTGTACATTTCCAATCGTTCAAGAATGAATTTAACCGCAAGTGATAATAAAGCTGGGGTGAGAAGTATAGATTACAATATAGACGGTGGTGGTCGCAGTGCTTTTAGCAGCGATTTTGCCATGCCAGACGTTTTTGGTTTACACACCGTACGCTATGATGCCACGGACAATGTGGAAAACCGTTCCAGGACAAAAGCATTTA